>DERU01000079.1:0-8930 GCA_002361095.1 Lachnospiraceae bacterium UBA3332 | reverse complement strand
GCCATCACATTGGTATCCACATACACCGGATACACCGGATCGCACACCGCCACCCGGTTATCGGCCCCAAAAATTTCCTGTATGTTTCCCACATCGCATTTGGCGCCGTCGGACACAAAAATTTCATCCGCCTCCACGCTGCAGCCCCGCGCCCGGTAATCATTCTCCACAATGGCTTCCCGCAAAAACCCATAGCCCTGCTCCGGCCCGTAACCGTGAAATCCTTCCTCGCATCCCATCTGCTCCACCGCGCGATGCAGCGCCTCCACAATGGCCGGGGCCAGCGGCCGGGTCACATCCCCGATCCCCAGACGGATCACTTTTGCACCGGGGTTAGCCTCCTGATAAGCCGCCACCCTTTTGGCGATATCCGAAAACAGATAGCTTCCCTGTAACTGTAAATAGTTTTCATTGATCGTATACATACTTTTCAGACCACTCCTTTAGCTGTCATATAGCAGCAGCAACACCATCTGTGCCGTTTCCACCATGTTCGTTCCCGAATCCATGCTGCATTTTTGGATATAACGAAACGCCTCCTGTTCCGTCATGTGATTTCTTTCCATCAAAACCCGTTTGGCATTGTTAATATAATTTTGTTCCCGTTCGGTTCTTTTTGGGGGAACCGTCCTTTTTTTCCGCAGCCGCCTCTCCTGCTGCGCAAGCATCATCTCCACCGTACCCGCCAAGTCACAGGGCTTGATGGGATAGACAAGGGACATCATGCCTGTAGGACAGTTTGCCTGCTCTGCGGCAGAGGTCAGCAAAAGAATTTCAAAATATTCCGGCAGATAGGCCGCCAGCTGGGTATAGTGCATATCCGGCAGCCGGTAACTGCAGATTACCACGCCGCTGTCCATATCCCGCACATTGGACAGCACATGGGATGCCGTGGTACATAACAGGGATGCCGTCAGGCCGTAACGCCCCAGCATATCACGGATACGCTTCGCGTCCTCCATTTTCGGCAATACAACAATGATACTGCCCATCCCCTCACCTGCCTTACGTCCGATACAGATACTTTTCCACTTCCCACTCCGAGACCTGGGACATATACTCGTTCCACTCGGCCTTTTTGGCCGCTGCGTAAAGCCGGATAAAATCGCCGCCCAGCGTCTGCTTCATCAAATCGTCCCGTTCCATTTCGTCTGCGGCTTCCCACAGCGTCTGGGGAAGCTTTTCCCCCTCCTGTGCGCCTGCTTTGTACTCCGTATGGCCGCACTCCTGTATGGCCAGTTCTTCCCCGGGCTCCGTCCGATTCGCAATTCCCTCCATCCCCGCCGCCAGACAGACCGCCAGCGTCAGGTAGGGATTGGCCGAAGGATCCGGAAAACGCAGTTCAATCCCCGTATCCTCCCCCCTTGCCGACGGAACACGGATCAGGGCGCTGCCGTTCTTCGTCGTCCAGTTTATACGGCCGGGCGCTTCAAAACCGGAATGAAGCCGTTTGTAAGAATTGACCAGCGGATTGGTCACCGCACACATGGCCCGCACATGGGCCATAACGCCGCCCATAAACCACCCGGCCTCCCGGCTCAAGCCCTGCGCGCCGTCCGGATCCGCAAAACAATTGACACCGTTGTGAAACAGCTGCACCGTCATATGCATACCGGATCCCGCCACACCGGCCTTGGGCTTGGGCATAAAGGTAGCGTGGAGTCCGTGACGCTTTGCGATGGAACGCACCGCCGTCTTGAACGTCACGATATTGTCCGCCGTCCGCACAGCCTCCTCACAGCCAAAGTCGATCTCGTGCTGGGCGGGCGCGGTTTCGTGGTGGGAAGCCTCGATGGCAAACCCCATTTCCTCCAGCGTCAGTACCATATCCCGCCTCGCATTCTCCCCCAAATCCAGCGGACTGATATCCATATATCCTGCCTGCTCATGGGTAGTGGTGGTGGGAATGCCGTTTTCGTCCGTGTGGAACAGGAAAAACTCGCATTCCGGATCCACACAAAAAGCATATCCTTCCCGCGCCGCCTTCTCTGTCACCCGCTTTAAAACCGCGCGGGAATCCAGCGCGACCGGCGTACCGTCCGCCCTGCAGACGTCACACAAAAATCTGGCCACCTTCCCCTGCTGCGGACGCCAGGGAAGAATCACAAAGGTATCCAAATCCGGATATAAATATAAATCCTCTTCCCATCTGCGCAGATTGCCGTACAGACAGGAACCGTCAAACACATAACGGTTCTGCAAAACCCGTTCCAACTGTCCTGCCGTCACCGCCACGTTTTTTAAACTGCCGAACATATCCATAAACTGCAGCCGGATGAACTCCACATCCTCGTCCTGTACCATCTGTAAAATCTCTTTTTTCGTTTTCATAATCCTCCTTTCCCCGTATGTATCCGCCCACCATGAAAACGGTTTATGATGCTGATGCACATCTTTCCTTCACACCTTATCACAACCCGTTCCATATTGCCACACCAAAAAAACATTTTTTCTGCAATGCCGCAACATTGGCGCGTGTATTTTTATCCATCCGGCGACGTGCCTCCCCCGGCCCCAATATAAAACTCCCGGCCAAAGAATATGCCGGGAGTTTCCATGCGATATATTTTATACCTTAGTCCTGCCGCCAAAAGGGATAAGATTTTTCACTGCATCCGCCGTGTCAATGACCTTGCCCCCATGGTCGATGTCCACCAGCCTGTAGCGGTCATAACGGGTTTGTGGCAAGCAGCGCGCAGACACAAACCCCGCGATTGAAAATTCCAGTTTTCAACCTTATTCCTGCGGGCACTGGGCCGGACACCGTGCCTGCACGGTTGGCCTTTGCCCTATTTGCCAAAGTGTTCCGCAATCCGCTTCATTCTTTCCGACTGTTTTACCCGGAAGGGGCAGCGATTGTCACAATGGCCGCAGTCCATACAGTCCGAAGCATGTTTTTCCAGTTTGGCATAGTGGTCTGCCGCCATGGTATCCCCGGCCAGGGAGAGGTCATAATACTTGTTAATCAGACCCACGTGCAAGCCTGCCGGACAAGGCTGACAATGATTGCAGTAGACACAGTTTCCGACTGCATCCCGGGGCGTGAAGGTGCCGAGAACGCCATAATCCCTTTCTTCCGGCGCAGCGTCAAAGAACCCCAGCAGTTCCCTGACATCGGCCGCGCTGCGTATCCCCGGCAGCACCGTCAGCACCCCCGGTTTATCCAAAGCATACTGTATGCACTGATATTTGGTGAGCGCCCTTTTGAACGGGGACGTTTTTGCATCCAGAAGCTGACCGCCGGAAAAAGGCTTCATCACCGAGATTCCAACCCCCTCCGCTTCGCACCGCCGGTACAGGTTCATCCGCTCGTCAGCGCTCCCGTTGGCATAGTCGCCGTGGTGGTAGTCATATCCCGGATTGATGGAAAACATCAGCTGCTCTACAATCCCGGCGTCCAAAACAAGGTTGGCCAGTTCCGGCGTATGGGTGGACAAGCCGATATGCCTGACAACACCCTGCCGCTTCATATCCAGCAGATATTCCAGCGCTCCGTTTGCCTTGTAACTTTTCCAGTCCTTTGCCGCATCCAGACAGTGGATAAAACCATAATCCACATAATCGGTTTGCAGACTGCGAAGCATCCAGTCAACCTGCCCCTTGATTTTGTCCGGATTGGTCGTCCATCCATATTCGCCCGTTTCATAATTCGCGCCAAAGTGAACCTGATAAAACATATCTTTTCTCAAACCGGAAAAAGCCTTTCCGTAGTATGCGAAGGTTTTCGCCCCGGCGGTTGCCAAATCCGCATAGTTGATGCCGTTTTCGTGCGCAAGCAGCAGGGCCTCTACCGCTTCTTTTTCCGAAACCTCCGCTATGTAGCTGGTACCGAGGCCGATCACGCTGATTCGGTCTCCCGTCTTTTTATGCAGCCTGTATTCCATAATGCATACCTCCTGTTTGATTCCCAAATTTATTTTTTATCGCTGCTTTTCGTTACAGCGCGGGACAATGCGGCCGGCGCTGTCTTGCACTTCATCCGCGCGCCCGGCACTGACAAGTTTTGGCGTCCCTAGAAAAGACCATTGCCCGCCCTGCCGCCCGTGCCATATGCATTTTCCGGATTGACTTTTCCGCTCCGCCGGTTCATTTTGATTATAATACCTTAACCTGACTTTAGGTCAAGAAAATTTTACTTTATGAGGAAGGAGAACAAGATATATACAATCGGCCAGATATCAAAAATGTCCGGCCTGGAGATCAGGGACATACGGCAGTTTATGAAGTGGTGTTCAGAAGGCAGCCAGACCTATGGGAAACGGTATGACCTTCTCCAAAAACAGAGGGCAGCGGTGGAAGCCGAATTTGAGCGGATGAAAAAGAACCTTGCCATGATCTGCTTCAAATGCTGGTATTATGAACAGGCAATGAAAGACGGAAACGAAGAAAGGCTTAAGAAAATGCTGCCTGACAAACTGCCCGGGGAAATACAGGTTATGTATAATTATGCGCATGATTTGTGCGCGCAAAATCCTGCGGATTCGATACCCGGTCGTACTCCGGCGGCGAAACTGCTAATGGTGGTGTAGTGCACGCCATTCATCTTGACCGTTGGCCGGCTTTCCATATCCCTATCGGTGTTTATCCATTCTTAGGGTCAAGCGGCGTAATCGTTTGGCGGGATACACCAACTAAATCGGCGAGCTCTTGCTGCGTCATTCTCTTTGTGGCACGGTAAACATTGATTTTGCTTTCAAACTTGTATCTGTCTTTACTCGCCATTGGTACGCCGCCTTTCTTGGTTTTTCTGTTACATAAATATGAATATAACATATTTCTTGCATTTTGTAAAATAAAATAGATATATGTATCAATGCCAGTCAGTTAAGCTATCGGGCCAGACCCTGAATAAGGGTCTGACTCAAATTTTCAAAAAATTACTTTAAGGGGTTGACAGTGGGCTCAAAATATGCGGCCGCCCCGGTTAACTGACATTGCCCGTGAAAAGTAACAAGAAAATAGCAATATAATCCAAAATCATAAAAATATGCTGCAATCGAACAAATATTCTGTTATAATGTTCTTATGGGATTTTGAAAAGCCATAACCGGAATATATTTAAAGTCATGGAAAGGGGAACCGGCATGAGTGAAAACCATATCTATATTGCAATTGATTTAAAATCATTTTACGCATCCGTGGAATGTAAGGAAAGACAACTCAATCCCCTTACCACAAACCTTGTGGTTGCAGACGCCTCCCGGACAGAAAAGACCATCTGCCTTGCCGTGTCACCTTCCCTGAAAGCCTACGGCATTCCTGGCAGGGCAAGGCTGTTTGAGGTAATCCAGAGGGTAAAAGAAATAAACCTTGCGCGGAGGCGCAAAGCGCCCGGCAGACAGTTTACCGGCGCCTCCTACTCCGCGCCGGAACTGGCAGACCACCCGGAATTGGAACTTACTTATATAATAGCGCCGCCCAGAATGGCATTTTATATGGAATACAGTACTGCCATATACAAGATTTATCTGCATTACATTGCTCCGGAGGATATGCATGTCTATTCCATCGATGAAGTATTCATGGATGTGACACATTATCTGAAAACCTATGGGCTGACCCCAAAGGAACTGGCCTCCAAAATAGTGGGGGATGTCCTCCACAGCACCGGAATTACTGCAGCCGCAGGCATCGGCACGAATCTGTATCTATGCAAAGTAGCAATGGATATCGTGGCGAAGCATGTCGCCCCGGATGAGCACGGCGTGCGTATCGCGGAATTGGACGAGATGAACTACCGGAAATTATTATGGAACCACCGTCCCCTTACGGATTTTTGGCGGATCGGGCATGGATACCGCAAAAAGCTGGAAGCCGCAGGGCTATATACAATGGGAGATATTGCGCGATGTTCTCTGGGAGGGGAAAAGGACTTTCATAATGAGGAACTTCTTTACGGTCTGTTCGGGGTCAATGCGGAACTCTTGATCGACCATGCATGGGGATGGGAACCGGCTACCCTTGACCTGGTGAAAGCATATAAACCGGAAACCAACAGTATCAGTTCCGGTCAGGTACTGCAATGTCCTTATGATGCCGCCAAAGGGAAACTGATTGTCCGGGAAATGACAGACCTGCTGGTACTGGATCTTGTGGAAAAGAAACTGGTAACGGACCAGATGGTTCTTACTATCGGCTATGATATTGACAACCTCTCCGATGCCGGGATCCGGGACAGCTATAAAGGGGAAGTTATAACAGACCATTATGGAAGAAAAGTGCCCAAACACGCCCACGGGACTGCTAACTTAAGCCGACGGACATCCTCCACCCAGATTATCATGGATGCCGTTATGGAACTGTATGACAGAATTATCAATCCTAAACTCCTGATCCGCCGTGTGACTGTTGCGGCAAATCGTCTGGTCGACGAAACACAGGTTCAGGAAACAGGGCAGTTTGAACAGTTGGACTTATTTACCGATTATGCCGCCCTGGAAAAGAAAAGAAAGGACGAGGAGGAGAAGCTGTCCAAAGAGAGGAAACTGCAGGAGGCCATGCTGTCCGTCAAAAAGAAATTTGGAAAAAATGCCATTCTAAAAGGCATGAACCTACAGGAAGGGGCGACCACCATAGAGCGGAACCGCCAGATCGGAGGCCATAAAGCATGAATAAGCAAAGCAATAATAAATATGACGACATTATCAATCTGCCGCATCATGTATCAAAAAGGCATCCGCAGATGCCGCTCCTGAACCGGGCAGCACAGTTTTCACCTTTCGCCGCCCTTACCGGACATGAAGACGCTATCCGGGAAACGGCACGGCTGACAGAATCCTTTACAGAACTGGATGAGGACCAAAAAAAGATGCTGGATGCGCAGCTTCAGATGATAAGGGAAAATCTGGAACGGGAACCGGAATGCGAGATCACATATTTCCGGCCGGACGAAAAAAAGAATGGGGGAAGCTATGTGACCGCCTGCGGCAGGATAAAAAAAATTGACGAATTTGCACACAGGATTCTGTTTACGGACGGCAAAGCCCTCCCCATGCAGCACCTCTTTGCGATCAGGGGAGAGCTGTTCCAAAACATGGAAGATTAGACATGCAGACGGGAAAGATGCCACTCATGGGCGAAATAGTTGTACCAAAGCGTAAATATTTTTCTGCCGCCATGAACCGTGGCGGCACAGGAGAAATTCACTCCTATCCTGTTCCTGTCCTGGTCTTCGGACAGTATCTTGTCTATCGTAACCGTAACGATTTCCCCGGTTTTGTCACGGAACCGGAATCTCATGGGCGTAATTTTTCCGTTTGTATCGGTGCAGGAAATCATCTGCACCGGAATGTCTACGCACAGTATGCTTTCCAACGATTCACACTCCCTTCCGCTTTCTGTTGCATTTCCATCCTATCACACCGAACACACGTTTGTAAACAGGGAATGTTTGGAAAGGTCTTTTGATTCCCGTCCGCCCCGGTTCCGCATATAAAAAATGTGTGCTCTGCGCACACGCCGCGTCGGGCGCGGTTGCCGTCAGGCAGCTTTTTCCTTACGTGCAAGAAAAGAAAAACCCTGCGGCTGCCAAAACAGCCCCAAGGTTTTATCGTGAATGCGCACCCGCATAGAGAATTCTGCTGCATCCGCAGCATGCGGACGGCACAAGCGGAAACGGCTAAATTCCTTTCCCATAAAATACCGCTTCACAGATTCGTATATCCCATCAGCGATTTGTCCACGGCGCGGGCCGCTTCCCTGCCCTCCGCGATGGCCCAGACCACAAGGGAAGGACCCCGGCGCATATCGCCCGCCGCAAATATGCCCGCCCCGGTTGTCTCATAAGCGTCCGGCCCGGTTTCCACACAATTTCGCGCATTGCATTTTACGCCGAAACAATCCGTCACGTACCCTTCCGCCCCCAAAAAACCGGCCGCAATCAGTACAAGATCCGCCGGAATCTCTTTCTCGCTTCCCGGCACGGGCGTCATGGAAAGACGCTTCGTCTTGGGATCTGTCTTTGGCGCAAGGCCCACCGTTTTTGCCGCGCACACCCTGCCCTCCGGATTTTTGACAAACTCCGTCACGGTAGTCTGATACTGTCTGGGGTCCTGCCCGAAACAGGCGATGGCCTCCTCCTGTCCGTAATCGGTTTTCAACACCTTGGGCCACTGGGGCCACGGATTATTTTCATCCCGCCCTTCAGGAGGCTTGGGCATCATTTCCAGCTGTACCACGCTGGCCGCGCCCAGCCGGATTGCAGTGCCCACACAATCGTTTCCCGTATCCCCGCCGCCGATCACCAGCACGTTTTTTCCTTCCGCCAGCCTGCGGGGAACCTCCTGGAATCCGCTGTCCAAAAGGGTTTTGGTCACGTTTTTCAAAAAATCCACCGCAAAATAAATCCCCTGGGCATCCCGTCCTTTTGCTTTGATATCCCTGGGTTCTGACGCGCCGCAGGCCAAAATCACCCGGTCATATTGCCGCATCAGTTCTTCCTTCCCCATGTCTTTTCCCACATCCGTATTGCATACAAAACGGATACCCGATTGCTCCATCAGTTCCACGCGCCTGTCGATCACGCTTTTTTCCAGTTTCATATTCGGAATTCCGTAGCGCAAAAGCCCGCCGGGCCTGTCGCTCCTCTCATAGACCGTCACCAAATGCCCCCGGCGGTTTAACTGCCACGCCGCCGCCAGCCCGGCGGGGCCGCTTCCCACCACCGCAACGCGTTTTCCCGTCCGCACTTTTGGAACCCCGGCCTGTACAAGGCCGTTTGCAAAGGCATACTCTATCACCGCCTTTTCATTCTCTTTTGTGGACACCGGTTGGGCATGCAGGCCGCAGGTGCAGGCGGCTTCACACAATGCCGGACAAACCCGGGACGTAAACTCCGGAAAGCAATTGGTGGACGCAAGCCGCACATACGCCTGTTCCGGACAGTTTCTCCAAACCAGATCGTTGATCTCCGGCACAAGATTGTGCAGCGG
>DERU01000177.1 GCA_002361095.1 Lachnospiraceae bacterium UBA3332 | reverse complement strand
CCTTCCCCACCCCATGAAAAGTAAAGGCTGAACTGTTACACACTTTTCGTGGGATTCTCCTCCCGGCACTTGCCAAGGGAGGAACGGCTTGTTATACTGTAGTGGAGCGGTTTATCGGGCCGGGGTATGACAGGAGAGCGGCAGTTTGGGCGTTTGACCGGACTGCTGCGGAACAAAAAATGTGCAGGGAGTAAGAAATGTTGCAGGAATTGGAATATCCGTTTGACAGTGAGACAATATTAAAGAAATCAAAGAGTATCAAAAGGAGGCTGCTTTTGGACGGCAGTGTCCGTCTGCCCAAAAAGATTGCGGTGCTTGGGGGCTCCACCACCCACGATATCGTGCGGATTTTGGAACTGTTTCTGCTCAATCAGGGGATTGAACCCCGGTTTTACGAATCGGAATACGGGCAATATTGGGAGGATGCCATGTTCGGCAGCGGGGCGCTTCAGGACTTTGCGCCGGATTTATTTTTCATCCACACCAGTCTGCGCAATATTCAGGCGTTTCCGGAAACGGATGCTTCCGAGGAGGAAGTGGAGGCGTTGCTTGGGACAGAGTATGACCGGTTTTGCGCGATGTGGGAGAAGCTGGAAAAGGATTGGCATTGCCCGGTAATTCAGAACAATTTTGAATATCCTTATTTTCGCCTGTTGGGCAATCAGGACAGTGTAGACATGCATGGAAGGACGCGCTTTGTCAGTGAACTGAACCGGCGTTTTGCCGACTATGCCCGGGGACATGCGAATTTTTTTATCAATGATATCAACTATCAGTCGGCGGTTTACGGGTTGGACGAATGGTCTGCGCCGCAGTACTGGCATATGTACAAATATGCGCTTTGTCTGCAGGCCATCCCGTGGATGACGCATAATGTGGCGAACATTATAAAGTCCGTTTACGGGAAAAACAAAAAGTCTTTGGTACTGGATTTGGACAATACGCTTTGGGGCGGCGTCGTGGGAGACGACGGAGTGGAAAATTTGGAAATCGGTCCCGAGACCGGCATGGGTCAGGTTTATGCGGAATTCCAATCGTATGTGAAAATGCTCAAGGACTGTGGTGTGATGCTCAACGTCGCGTCCAAGAATGAAGAGGAGAACGCGCTGGCAGGGCTGTCCCATCCGGCGGGAGTGCTCCGGACCCGGGATTTTATTTTGGTTAAGGCAAATTGGGAGCCAAAGAGCAAAAACCTGTTGGAAATTGCAGAGGAGTTGAATATTTTGCCAGACAGCCTGGTATTTGTGGATGACAATCCGGCCGAGCGGGAGATCGTGCGCCGGCAGGTGCAGGGGGCGGCGGTTCCGGAAGTCAAAAAGCCGGAGGATTTTGTGCGGGTTTTGGACCGCAGCGGTTATTTTGAAGTGACGGCCCTGTCCGAGGATGACAAAAAACGCAGTGAGATGTACCGGGAAAACCTTGCGCGCAAAAAGCAGCAGGCGGCTTTTGCGGACTATACGGAATATCTTTTATCCCTGCAGATGAAAGGAACCATCCGTTCCTTTGAGCCTGTTTTTATGGCCCGGATTGCCCAGCTGACCAACAAAAGCAACCAGTTTAACCTGACTACGAAGCGGTTTGACGTGGGGCAGATCGAACGGATGGCGGCGGATGCGCGTTATATTACCCTCTATGGAAAGCTGGAGGACAGGTTTGGGGATAACGGTGTGGTGTCGGTGGTGATCGGACGAAAGCAAGAGGGAGCGCTGCACGTGGAACTGTGGCTGATGAGCTGCCGCGTACTCAAGCGGGACATGGAATTTGCCATGATGGACGCGCTGGTGGAGCGCTGCCGTTTGGCAGATATCCGCACGATTTACGGTTATTATTATCCAACGGCTAAAAATGCCATGGTCAGGGATTTTTATGGCCTGCAGGGATTTGAGAAAATTTCGGAGGACGGGGAGAAAAACGCAGTTTGGAGATTTGAGATTCCGGACGCTTATGAGAAAAAGAATCATGTGATCGCGGTGGGGGATTGAAGATGCTTTTTAACTCCTACATTTTTATCTTCGTTTTTTTCCCCCTGTGTCTGGCAGGACTGTATCTGTTGGAAAAGCGGGGACTGGCAAAAGCGGCGAAGGGCTGGCTGGTTTTGTTTTCCCTTTGGTTTTACGGGTACTTTAACCTTTGGTATCTGGCAATCATGGCGGGGAGCATTTTGGCAAATTTTGGGTTTGGCAGAGCGCTTTTGCGGAACCGAAAAAAAGGGACATTGGCGATGGGGATTTGCGCCAATCTGCTTTTATTGTTTTATTTTAAATATTTCGATTTTTTTATAGCCAACTGTAACGCCTTTTTGGGGACGGATTTTGCGCTGCGGCACATTTTGCTGCCCCTTGGGATCAGCTTTTTTACCTTTCAGCAGATCGGTTATCTGGCGGATGTTTATCGGGGGGAAGCGGCCGCGTGCAGCCTGACGGACTATGCGCTGTTTGTGTCCTTCTTTCCGCAGCTGGTGGCGGGGCCGATCGTGAATTATGCGGAAATGATGCCGCAGTTTCAAAAAATCGGACACCGTAGGTTTTGCTGGGAGGGATTTGCGCGGGGGCTGTATCTTTTTGTATTGGGACTATCCAAAAAAGTACTGCTTGCGGATACATTCGGGGCGGCGGTGGATTACGGGTATGGAAGCCTTGGGTCGCTGGGCAGTGTGGATGCGGTTTTAGTGATGCTATTTTATACGATACAGCTGTATTTTGATTTTTCCGGATATTGCGACATGGCCAGGGGACTGGGGCAGATGATGGGGATTGCCATTCCGGTGAACTTTGACTCCCCGTATCAGGCTGCCGATATCGTGGAATTCTGGAAACGGTGGCATATTACGCTGAACAGGTTTTTGATGCGGTATGTGTATATTCCGTTGGGAGGCAACCGGAAAGGAAAAGCGCGGATGTATGCCAATCTGCTTTTCGTGTTTTTAGTCAGCGGAATCTGGCACGGGGCGGGATGGAATTTTGTGGTCTGGGGGCTTTTGCACGGGATAGCCTACTGTCTGGTGCGCATGCGGGGTCCAAAAGAGTCCGTATTACCCCGCTGGTGCCGGGTGGCGGTCACCTGGCTGTTTGTCAATGCAGCCTGGGTCTTTTTTCGGGCGCCGAATCTGCACAGTGCGGCGGCTTTGTTTGGGAGAATGGTTTCGGGGGGCGTTTCCCTGCCCTGTGCCGGTATTTATGATGCGTTTTGCCTGGACGAATTTTGGTATGTGATGAAAGTGATTGGGCTGACCGGGCTGCCCTATAGCGAAATGTATTTGTGCGTTCTGTTTTTGGCTGCTGCGCTATACCTGATTTTTCTGGGCAGGAATGCGGCGGGAATGGCAGAGCGCTTCCGGGCGGGGAAGGGCAGTATGTTGTGGACGGCGGCGTTGTTTTTGTGGTGCGTATTGTCGCTGTCGGGAGTAAGCACCTTTCTGTATTTTAATTTTTGAGGAAAGTAATCCGTATGGAAAATACATGCAAAAAATGGCTTGCCGGGTTTGGGGGTCTGGTGCTGGCCGGGCTGGCGTCGGCGCTGGCACTGGTTCTTTATGTGGATCCTTTTTTTCAATATCATAAGCCGCTGTCCTGGTTTCCCTATCTGGTGGACAATCAGGTGAATCAGAATCCGGGACTTGCAAAGAATATGGATTATGAGGCGGTTTTGCTGGGCTCTTCCATGACCGCCAGTTTTTATACGGACTGGTTTGAGGAAACGATGGGGGTAAAAACCCAAAAGCTGTCCTATAACGGTTCTTATCCCAAGGATTTGTCCAATATTATGGAACTGGTATTTGCGGCCAAAGGGGACGGCGTAAAAAAGGTGTTCATTGCGCTGGATCAGGCGACCTTTTCCGCAGATGTGGAAGAAACCAAATTCCCGATTACAAAATATTTGTATGACGACAATTACGGCAACGACATATCCTATTGGTTTAATAAGGACGTGATTCTCAATTATATCCTGCGCCCGCTTGCCGATCCGAAGGACCGGTCGGATTTTAACTGTCTTTACCGCCCCTGGTGGACGGACGAGTATTATAACAAGACAAATGTGCTGATGTATTATACCCCGTCTGCCCCAAAAAGCGAGGCAAAGCCGGCGGACGCCTATGTGGAAGCCGTCAGAAAGAATCTGGAGCACAACCTTTTTCCTTTTATAGCGGCACATCCGGAAACGGAATTTTATTTGTTTTATCCGCCCTACAGTATCCTGTTCTGGAATGACGTGATGCAGGAAAAGGAGTTGGACGCAGTGATGGGACGCCTGTCTTATATGACGGAAAATCTGCTGGCCTATCCGAACGTTCACGTATTCAATTTTTTGGGAAAAGAGGAGATTGTCTGCAATTTGAACAATTACGCGGATTTTATGCATTATCATAGGGATATCTGCCGTTATATCACGGATTGTTTTGCGGACGGGGAAAATGAAGTGACGCTGCGCACGTACCAAAAATCGCTGGAACAGGTGCGCAAAATGGCTTTGACATACGATTACGCATCCGTCTGGGAGGACTGGCAGGATGCGTCCCCACGGTTTTATGAAGGAAGGGGATAAGGAAATATGGTGCAGAAGGCTTTCGGGGTACTGTTTTTGTTCGGGGTTGCGCCTGTATGTACGGGCCTCTTGTGGGTGGGGCAGCCGGGGAAGAAAAGACGCGGCCCGGACTTTGTGTATCTGGCCGGGTTCTTGACACAGCTTGCGCTGTTCCAGCTTGTGGCTGTGCCGGTTATGATTGCGAAACCCCATGGAATGGGACTGCTGACAGGTTTGGCGGCAGGGCTTGGCGCGGCGCTGTCTATAGCGGGTGTGGCGCTCCGCTTTCCGGTTTTACAGGATTTTGCCCATACCGGGGCCGCCCGGATCTCCGAAAGCCTGCGCAAGGCAGGGGACGGAAACGGGCGCAGGAGGAGGGGAAGAAAGAGACGGGGAAAGGCAGCAGGCCAAAAAGGGAAGCCGCCGGTTACCGAGCGCGGGGTTTTATGGGCGTTGGCGCTTGCGGTGGTGGGATTTCAAATGTATATGGCTTTTGCCTATGCGTCTTTTGACGGCGACGATTCTTATTATGTGGTGCAGTCCGTGCTGGCTGACCAGACCGGAGTGTTAAACCGGATCCGCCCTTATACGGGGTTGTCCACGGATCTGGATATCCGTCATGCGCTGGCAACCCTGCCGCTTTGGGTGGCTTATGTAGCCCGCGTGACCGGCATTCATGCAACGATTGTGGCGCACACCCTGTCGCCCCTTGTGTGGATCCCCCTGACATATTTGTGCTATTTTGAAATCGGACGGCTGCTCTTTGGCGCGGAAAATGTGCGGCTTCCGGTCTTTATGGCGCTGACAGGGATTTTACAGATTTTCGGAAATACGTCGATTTATACCAACGCAACATTTTTCCTGACAAGAACCTGGCAGGGAAAATCTGTTTTATGCAATTTTGTGCTATTGGTGCAGATCTGGCTTCTTTTGGAAATTTTCGGGAGGAAGAAAGACCGGTATCAAAAAGTATATTGGAAGCTGCTTGCGGTGAATAATGTCGTTTCTGCCATGATGACCAGTATGGGGGCCTTCCTGGCAGCGATGTTTTTGGGAATCGCAGGGCTGTCCGCCGCTGTCCGCCAAAGAAGGCCGGTTTATCTCTTGCGGGCGGCCGTCTGCTGCGTGCCCAACGTCCTGTATTTGGTCATGCTTTTGGTGATGGGGTAAGATTGGAATGGCATGCGTCATAGGAGGCGTCTGATGCGGGAAATTTTGGAAATCTTTCAAAGCTATTGCGGGAGCGGGTGGTATCCGGTTCTGTTTTTCGGCGCGCTGGGTTATCTTTTGGCGGCGGAAAAAAGCAGGCGGGTGCGCGTCGTGCTGCTCTATACGTCCCTGCTTATCGCGGCATTGTTTTTCTTTCCGCCGTTTAAGCGGGTGATGGATATTTTGGACGAGGGAACCTATTACCGGGTTTTATGGCTTTTACCGATGACGGTAGTCATCGCCTATGCCGGACTGAAACTGGCCGGCCGTCACTACCGGATTGGTTTTGCCGTACTGGCGCTGCTGTTTATATTGTCCGGCCGGTATGCTTATAAAAGCATTCATATTACCAAAGCCCAGAACCGTTACCATATCCCCGATGTGGTGATTGCCATCTGCAACGAGATTATGCCTAAGGAGGATGAGGAACGGGTCTGGGCGGTATTTCCGGAAGAACTGATCTACTTTGTGCGCCAGTATTCTTCGGAGGTGCAGATGCCCTATGGGCGGGAAATGTTGGAAGCCCAATGGGAATGGAATTGGGATACCCACCCCCTTTACGCAATCATGCGGGAAGAACCCATCGACATTGCGGCGCTGGTTCCGCTCCTGACAGACTACCATGTGCAGTATCTGGTCTTGAACCGCAATATAGAACTGCTGGGCCGGCCGGAAGAAAACGGATTGGTCAAACACGTTTCCGTGGAAGCTTACGATGTTTACCGCAATCCCGCAGTTGAGATCTATAAAAAGCAGTAAAAGGCGATCAGGCCGCAGGCAGTCTGGCGCTTCATTTTGACGCATGGGGGAATACGTCCGCGAATCGGTTTGCGACCCGTTCGCGGCCTTTGTCGTTTAGGTGGAAGCCGTCCGTGAGACAGTCGCCATCCTCCAGCGTGACCGCGCCGTAGTAGGTGTCGATGAACGTGATGCCGTTGCTTCTGGAAGCCTCCAGCTGCCAGTTGATATAGTCTGTCAGCGTGCCGTTGCCCAGATCGTCGCGGTCGGCGTCCACCGTTTTGCCGTCTGCGTCGGTGAAAGTGCCGTAAGTGGGGGAGAGCAAAAAGATCCGCACATGGGGATAGGTCTCTTGCATAAGCTGTATGCTTGCGGATAAAGCGCCGAATACAGTATTTAAGTTTTTGGCGTTATTTTCGTCGTATACCGTCCGCCTGTCTTTATAATCCTGCAAATCGTAGAAAAGGACAAGGGCATCCACTTTTTGCATGTCCGTGTTTTTGAGGGTATCAAGCGCCGCAAGGGCGGTTTCGCCGCCAAGCTGGGTGGCAACCACATCCATCAGTTCAAAGTTTTGGTTGCACAAGGCGGCGCAGAGCAAATAAAGGCTTACGCCGTCCAGGGGGTAATCGCTTTGAAATTCCGGATTTTTCATGGAGATGGTGCTGTTAGGGAAGGCGGCGTTTCGGATGACGGCTCCGGTTTTTTGTTCCATGAGCGCTACAAGCCCGCCGCTGCCCGTCTGGTCTGCAAGGGGGTCGTTGCCCAAAGCCAGCACGGTGGTGACGCCGTCGTCCTCCCTTCCCTGCAAAAGAGCCGGATCCAGCGGCTGCACATAGTCCAGAAGTTCCACGTCGAATTCATCCGTCTGCTCGTTGGGATCGTAGTCGGAACGTTTTCCGATATTCCAAATCAAAAGCCGGAGGATGGTGAGGATAAAAATAAGGGCAAGTACGAGGAAAAAGACGGCGTGGCCGTTCATTTTTTTGCGTTTTTTTCTGCGTTTGCGGGAAGCGTTGCGCCGTTTGGCTGTATTGGCGGAAGTTTTTTTCCTGGTAGGTTCGGTATCTGCCGGTTCGTCGGGATACCAAAATTCGTTTTCATCTTTTTGCATAGTGGAAACCGTACGCCTTTCATTCGTGGTGGCGCGCCGGGAATGACGCATGCCAGTTTACTGTAACCGCATGGTCAAATTGCGGCGGTTACAATCATTATCTTAACATTTGCCGTTTTTTATGTCCAGAAAAGAGAAGCCGAATTTTTCCAAATTAAGAAAATCTACAGAATTTTACGGTTTCTAAGAGGGAAAAAAGATGGTATACTTAATGATTATAGCAGTTACGGCTTTCTGCGGCCGGTAGGGAAAGAGCGACAATGAGGTTTTTATGAAAAAGCATAATACGGTTGGGGAACTTTTGATCCTGCAGGCGGTGGTGGTGGTCTACACCTTTGCCGGAATTATCGGCAAGATTGCCGCCGGGCAAAATGATATAAAGTTTTTTTTGCTCTATTTAGCCCAGTTGGCGGTTCTTTTTGTGTACGCCATTCTCTGGCAGCAGATCATCCGCCGGTTTGAACTTTCCGTAGCTTATGCCAACCGGGCGGTGGCGCTGGCCTGGTCGCTATTATGGGCAGTCCTTATTTTCGGGGAGGAACTTACTTTGAAAAAGGCGGCGGGTGTGGCTCTGGTTTTGGCCGGTACGGTCGTAGTCAATGGCGGAAGGGGGAAAGAAGCTTGAAAATGGATTACCATTATTTCTTTCTGGCGGCATCCGTAATCATGGCATCCGTTTCGCAGATATTGCTTAAAAAAGGAGCGATGCAGGAACATACCTCCTTTTTTAAGCAATACGTAAACCCCTGGGTTATCGGTGGGTATGTTTTGCTGTTTGGCTGCGTCTTTTTGACCAACTGCGCGCTGCGGACGCTGGATTACCTGAACGCACCCATGGTGGAATCTTTCGGGTTTGTGCTGGTTCCGGTGCTCAGCGCCCTGTTTTTCCGGGAAAAACTCACCCTGCGCAAGTCAGTGGGAATAGGCTGCATAATTGCCGGAATGATAATTTTCTACATTTGAAGCGGAAAGCTGTAACCATTTGGCGTATTCGTGCGTCTTTTTAGGCGAGGCCGTGAGGGCGGCCAGTTCCCTGGGGTCGCTTAGGCGTCTGCGCAGCAGCAGGCGTTCTTCTTTTTCCATGTTGACATATTTCATGTAGGAAATTTTCAACTCGGAAAGATGACCGCAGCAGCGGGGGCAGTAGTTTTTGTGCCCGTTTAAAATGTGGATGCGTTGACAGTGTTTGCAATAGTGTATGTACATCATAGCGTCCATCTCCTTTTTTGCGGCAGCCTTTGACCGTATTTTTTTAGGAAGGATGCCGCCTGGTGTATTTTGTAAGACAATTGTGTCATGAAACGGGGGAACGTGCAACAAAAAGCGTTCGACAAAATGCGCGTCCCATGCGGACGCCCCATCGTTTCGATGGCGGAATGCGAGGAAACTTTGAAAAAGGAAACGAAACGGAAGGAAATTTCCAAGGCGAAGGAAAGTTCTGTCAGAAAAGAAACAAAAAAGAAGAAACCGGTCAAATTACAGGTCACGGGCAACACGGAGATTCTGGATTTTGATTTACTGGAGGATGACGGGGAAGAATTTGTCCCCAAAAGAGAGAAAAAGAGACCCCCCAAAAGGGACGATTACCGGGAAAGCAGGGCGGAAAAGGAGCCGAAAAAAGCGTCGAAGCCTGCGGTGAAATCCCGTGAGGGAAGCGGCCGGAAAATGGAATATGTGCCCGAAAGCAAAAAAAGGCGGGAGGCCGTAAACGAGGAAACTGTGGAAATTTGGGAGGCGGACGCCGATTGGGGGAAGCGGGAGGAATCCGCGCGGATGTATGAGCGGGAGGAATTGGCATCCAGGAAAAAGAAACCGGCTTCCCAAAAACCGCCGCAGAAGAAAGGGCATCCCCAAAAGAGGACGGGCGGCCGGTCCGAATTCGGCGCGATGGATGTGGTCATTGCGCTCACGGGCGTGATCGTTTTGTTTGTGGCGGTGGCGGCTTTTGGGATTTACCGCAACGCGTCCGACTGGAACCGGCAGGTGGAGGCGATGGCACAGGTGGGCGAGAAGCTGGAAACCATCGGGATAGCCGGGGACGCGGTGTTTGTGGCGGTGGCGGACGCGAGGCTTGCCGCGCAGGAGTTGGGCGATTTGCCGGAACAGCCTGCAGGGCCGGTGGAAGAAGGCGGGGACGGATACGAAGAAAAAGAACTGGAGTCCAAAATCAGCGTCGCCATGAAGCTTTCTTCCGTACAAAAGGATTTAAAAATTAAGTTTACCAATAAAGAGACGGGAAAGCTGATCGGAAACCAGCCCTTTGCCGTCAGCATTGAAGGACCCGAGAAACTCACCAAGACCGATGAGGACAGGGACGGAATTATTTACATAAACAGTATTACGGCCGGGGAATATACGGTGACCATCACGGCTCCCGATACGATCGACGGAGCGAAGGCGGCCGGAACGCAGGCGCTGGTCACGGTAAAGAACACGATTGAATATAAGAAAATCGATGTGACGGATGAGGTGAAAAAGGAATCCGAGATCAATACGGCCAAAGAAGATACGGCGGTGGCCCCTCCGGTGGAATCGGTGGCAAAGGATACCGTGGAGTGGGTGGAATCGACCAAAACGCCGGTGGGCGCAGGCGATATTTCCTATGAGGAGATTAAAAAGGGCGATATTCCGGATCCTTCCGTCAAGGCAGGGTTGGACAGGATTTGGACGGCGGACGGCAGGGGAGGCGCTTATCTGCAGGATACGGTGCGGCTTTCCCAAAACGCCGGGACGTTTGCGCCAAAGGCGGTAAAGGCGCTGGAAAAAGGGATGTTTTTTACCCAGGAGAGTATACAGGATCGCACGGCGGACGTCCAGCCGTCAACGGAAACCGAGCAGCCGCCCCAGGAGAGTACGACGCCTCCGGAGACGGAGTCCGGATCCGGGGAAGGGGGCGAAACCAAGCCTTCGGAGCCTCCGGTGGAAAAACCGGAGTTCGCCGTAAAGAGTGTGAGTCTTTCCGGGCAGGCGGAATGCACGCAGGGGGATACGGTCACGCTGACGGCAAATGTGGAAACCGAAGGGGAGGGAAGCCTTTCGGACAGCGACTACAGCTGGTCCGGCGCGCAAGGAGCCGGGAATACGGCCCGTTTTTCGGCGGAGTCTGCGGGCAGTTATACCGTGACGGTTACGGTCAGGGGTGTTTCGGCAAGCACGACGATCACCGTCCGGGAGAAGGCAAAACCGGTGGAAGTCAGCGGTATATCCGTGTCCGCAAGCCCGTCCCGGCTGGCAGTCGGACAGTCCGCCACGGTTACGGCCACGGTCAGCATGAGCGACGGCAGCGCGTATAGCGGTTCGGTGGAGTGGTCCGCTTCCGGCGGACAGGTTTCCGGAAGCGGTACAAGCGTAACCGTGACAAGCGCTGCCGCACAGAAGGTGACCGTGACGGCGAAAGCGGGCGGTCAGCAAAAAGGTGTGGAGATTGAGTTTTATGCGGCGGACAAAAAAGTGACCAGAATCGGTATTCCCGAGAGCGTCACGGTTTTGTTGGGGCAGACTGCGGTTCTGGCCCCTACGGTGGAACCCGCCGATGCCAAAGAAAAAGGCTTGGACTGGAAAGTTACGGAAGGGGCGGACATCGCATCTGTGGACGCAAACGGAACGGTGAAGGGACTGAAAGTCGGTACGGCGAAAATCTGTGCGGCGGCCAGGGACGGAAGCAACGTGTCCAGTAATGTCTGTACCGTCACCGTGGCGGTGGAAGTGGGGGCGTCCATGGAAGCGCCGGGCAGCATTGCGGTAGGGGAAGAAAAGACGCTCAAACATACCACAGTGGGCGACCTAGCCCATAAGGAGTGGAGCATTTCCGATTCCAGCATTGCAACCATCGACAAAGCCAACGGGAAGGTAAAGGGTGTGAAGCCGGGAAAGGTGACGGTAGTTTTGCATGTGAAGACAAAGAGCGGCAAGGAAGCCATTGCCACCGGGGAACTGACCGTTACGGAGCCGAATGCGGAGATTAAACTGGAGCCGGCCACACTGACCTGTAAAGTGGGCGATAAGAAAACCGTCAAAGCGACGGTACAGACCGCCAAAAATAAGGCGGTGACTTGGAAGAGCAGTGACGAAACCGTTTTAAAAATCGTAGAGAGTAAGGATGACAGCTGTACTTTCGAGGCGCTCAAGGCCGGAAAGGCCGTCATAGAGGCGGCAAGCAAGGAAAACCCGGCCAAAACAGCCAAGGCTGATGTGACGGTACAGTTAAAGGACGGAACCGCTCTTTTGAAAGACAAAAACGGAAACCAGCTTTATTATAAAAACGGGAATGAATATAAAGAAGCGACTGCGGCAGACTATTATGTGTACGAGGTATTTTACCGCAAAAAGGATACGACCCAGTATCTCTATACGGGCTGGCAGAATTTAGAGGGAAAACGTTACTATTTTGATAAAAACGGGAAGCCCGTGACCGGAGAGCAGATCATTCAGGGGATGAAATACTCGTTTAATACGGACGGAAGCCTGCAGGTAAACGGCACCATGGGAATCGACGTATCCAAGCATAACGGGAGCATCGACTGGAACGCGGTGAAAAGTGCCGGGGTGGATTACGCCATTATCCGCTGCGGCTACCGGGGTTCGGCTACCGGTGTATTGGTGGAAGATCAGATGTTTAAAAGCAATATACAGGGCGCGCAGGCGGCGGGGATTAAGGTTGGCATTTATTTCTTCAGCCAGGCGGTAAATGACCGGGAAGCCCTGGAGGAGGCGTCCCTGACGCTGGATTTGATCCGCAAATATAAAATCACTTATCCGGTCTTTATGGATGTGGAGGCGGCCAACGGCAGGGCGGACGGCATGGACGCGGCGAGCCGCACGCAGGTGATCCGGACTTTCTGTGAGACCATACGGGGAGGCGGGTATACCGCCGGCGTGTATGCCAATAAAACCTGGCTGAGCAGCAAGATGAATGTGGGTTCTCTTGGAAGCTATCGCATTTGGCTGGCACAGTACGCAGCAGCTCCCACTTACGGCGGGCGGTATGAGATGTGGCAGTATTCCTCTACCGGACGGATTTCCGGGATTGGACAGCCCGTGGATTTAAATATCAGTTATATGAGTTATTAGGCTGTCGAATGTAACAGTTCAGCCCCAATGGC
>DERU01000101.1 GCA_002361095.1 Lachnospiraceae bacterium UBA3332 | reverse complement strand
ACAGTTCAGGCAGGTCTGCGCATTTACTGCGCAGACCGTGAGAAAACATGACGGCAACAGGCTGAGACGCCTGGTGACTTGTCCGGCTTTTTTTGAATTTCGGACCTATCCGGTAAAATTTGTTATTTCAAAACTGAAAGAGGATTCATCGGAGGAACCGCAGCCGCAGCTGCGGGTTCGAAGAAGATGTCGGGTGCGCCCGGTTTGCGTGTGGTCAGCAGGTAAACCGGGCGTATACTGTTTTCAGGTAAAGGAGGATTTTTATGAACAGGATCATTACAATCGGCCGTGAGTTCGGAAGCGGAGGCCGGGAACTGGGGAGACGTCTGTCAGAGATTATGGGGATCGCCTATTATGACCGGGAAGTCATTATGGAGATTTCCAAGCGCACGGAAATGTCAGAACAATACGTGCGTCAGATTATGAACCAGCGTCCGGTCATTTCTTATCCCATCCACATCGGCAGGCATTTCGTGACATCAACGAATCCTGTGCTGCAACAATCCCTGGAGGTTTTTTCCAGCCAGAGGGAAATCCTTCGGGAAATGGCCGAAAAGTCGGACTGCATCATCATAGGCAGATGCGCGGATTACATACTTGCCGACAGGGAACCTGCCCGTCTGTTTGTCTATGCGGATATAAAAAGCAGGATTGCACGATGCCGTGAGAAGGATCCGGAAGAAAACCGCACGGACGCCGCACTGGAGAAAGAAATCCTCAAGATTGATAAAGGAAGGGCGGCATACTACAACCATTTTACAGGTTTGGAATGGGGGAACCCAAGGAATTACGATCTCTGCGTCAATACAACAAACTGCGAGATCAAGAATTTGGCACAGTGTCTTGCCGGGATGTTTTATTAGGGAGGGAACTTATGACAAAGGAATCAAATTTTACAGAAGGCCGGATTGCTGTGCCTCTGATCCGGTTTGCGCTGCCGGTTCTACTGGCTATGTGCCTGCAGTCCCTCTATGGGGCAGTGGATCTGCTGATCGTGGGACAATTTGGCGGTTCGGCGGATGTGTCTGCAGTAGCCACCGGCAGCCAGATGATGCAGGTGGTGACGGTACTGTTCACCGGGCTGGCCATGGGGACGACCATACTGCTTGGGCAAATGATTGGCTGTGGGAAACGAAAAGAGGCCGGGGATGTGATTAGCGGGAGCGTCTGCCTGTTTGCTGTACTCGCTGTTATAGTGACTGCGCTGATGTTCCTCGTAGCAGTCCCGTTTTCAAAAATCATGAACACACCCGAAGAGGCCGTCAGCGGAACGCTGTCCTATTTCCGTATCTGTTCAGGGGGGATTATTTTTATTGTTGCCTATAACGTGCTTGGCAGTATCTTTCGGGGAATAGGGGATTCCAAAACGCCGCTGGTCACGGTTGCCATCGCCTGTGTGTTCAACATTGCCGGGGATCTGTTCCTTGTGGCTGTATTAGATCTGAAGGCGGCAGGAGCTGCAATCGCAACCATCATGGCCCAGGCCATCAGTGTCGTGATCAGCATGCTGTTCATCCGGAAAAAGGAACTGCCATTTCCTTTTGCAAAAGAAAATATCCGGTTCCACGGGCAGTTCATCCGGGAAACAGTGAAGCTGGGCGCTCCGATTGCACTGCAGGATTGCCTTGTCACGCTGTCCTTTTTGGTGATCAACTCCATTGTCAACAGTCTGGGGCTGGTCTTTTCGGCAGGTGTGGGTGTGGCGGAAAAGCTTTGTGCGTTCATTATGCTGGTTCCCTCGTCATTCTCACAGTCGCTTTCCGCTTTTGTGGCGCAGAATGCGGGTGCGGGGAAATACGACCGCGCCAGGAGGGCAATGGGCTGCGGCATGTTGTTTTCCATTGTCGCAGGCATCCTGCTTGCCTGGGCTGCCTATTTTCACGGAGACTTTTTCGCCGGGTTATTTGCCAAAGAGGCCAAGGTCATATCGGCAGCGGCAGACTATATGAAAGCTTATGCCATTGATACGCTGCTGGTTTCTTTCCTGTTTTGTTTCCTTGGATATTTCAACGGATGCGGGAAGACGACTTTTGTGATGGCACAGGGGCTTGTGGGAGCATTCCTGATCCGTATACCGGTCTCCTGGCTGATGAGCAGGGTGGAGAATCCCACGCTCTTTGGAATCGGCCTGGCGGCTCCGTTTTCGACGGTCATACAGATACTGCTATGTATTCTGTTGTTCCAATGGGATCATTGATCTTCATCAGATACTTGCTACAAAAGGGATCAATAATGAACTGCCGCTCACAAGATGGTATTAAGGTTCGTCTGTTTAAGATTTTTTGAGGAATGCGCTGTGCAGTATTGGGCGGGGCAGTCGGCGGATTAGCCAGGGAGGCTCCGGTGAAACTGGATTATTGAAATTCATTTACGAAAGAGAGGGATATCCCATAAGGGAAATAAAGGCGTTGCATACAATGTGTATTATTTAGATTATGCTTGCTATAAGTACAAATTTGTATCATAATAAAATTAATACTTCTCTATTAATTGAAGTAGAAACTATAGATGATTTCAGAAAGATTCGAAGGGTTTCTTTAGAAGAGAAGTTTTTTGAAGATTTTAATATGGATATAGGAAAAAGTTTTAAGTATGAAACCGTATCAATGGTAGAAGGAGAGGAGTGAGGAGTAAACAATGAAAGTATTGCTTGTAAACGGAAGTTCCCGGAAAAACGGATGCACGAATGAAGCGTTATGTGAAGTGGCACGTGCCTTAAACGAACAAGGGATTGAAACGGAACAATTCTTTATAGGGAATGAAGCGCTGCCGGATTGTATTGCCTGTCGCAAATGCAGGGAAACCGGATGCTGTATATTCCACGATATCGTCAATGAATTTGTGGAAAAGGCAAAAACGGCGGACGGTTTTATATTTGGTTCCCCGGTTTATTACGCCCATCCCAGCGGCAGGCTTTTAACTTTTATGGACAGGGCTTTTTATTCCGGCGGGGCAGCGTTTCAGTTTAAGCCTGCGGCTGCGGTTTTGTCTGCGAGGCGGGCAGGAACCACCGCATCCTTTGACGTTATCAACAAGTATTTTACGATTTGTTCCATGCCTGTTGTTTCCTCTACCTATTGGAACCATGTTTACGGCACGCAGCCGGGGGAAGTGGCAGAGGACAGAGAAGGGCTTATGACGATGTACAATATCGGCAGGAACATGGCATGGCTGTTGCAATGTATTTCTATCGGAAAAGAAAATGGGCTGACACATCCGGATAATGAAAAGGTCTTAACCAATTTTACGAGATAGGAAAGCCTTTAGGGCGTGTCATTTTTGGAAATGAGTGGTATAGCCGTTGGCGGCCAGAACGCTGACGGCTTTGGAAATGGTATTGTCATCGTAAAATTCGATGTGGAGTACGCCTTCCTCATATTCCCGGTTGTGGGTAATGCCGATATTTTTGATACTGATGGCATTTTGGGCCAGTAATGTGGCAACATTTGCCACAGCCCCGGCGCGGTCGGAAATTTCCACACGGATTACCGGCGATTTTTTGATCGGACCGCTTGCCGTATCCAGGAAAGAATCCCGGTAAATCCTGGCCTCGTCAAAAAAGGCATAAAGACCGTCGGGATTGCGGGTATCCAAAAGCGCTTTGGTTTTGACCAGCATGTCTATATAATCCTGCAAAAGAGAGGATATATTGACTGTATTGGTCAGGCAAATTTGCTGCCACATCACGGGGGAGGAGGAAGCGATTCGGGTAATGTCTTTGAAACCGCCTGCGGCGATGGCTTTCATCAGGCCGTCCGTATCATGGCCGCGTACCAGATTGACCAAAGAGGAGGCGACAATATGGGGCAGATGGCTGATCGCTGCGGTAAGGTAATCGTGTTTTTCCTCATGCAAAAGCAGCGGGATGGCTCCTGTGGAAAGTACCAGTGTGCGGAATGCTTCCACTTTGTCCGCAGAAACTTCGGAGGCCGGCGTCAGGATATAATAGGCATTTTCCAAAAGGGATGCCTTGGAATTGGCAAATCCGATACGTTCGCTTCCCGCCATGGGATGGCCGCCGATAAAGCAGTCCGTAAGTCCCAAACGTTGCATCTGTTCAAAAATCGGGGATTTGACACTGCCGACGTCGGTCAG
>DERU01000301.1:2541-3851 GCA_002361095.1 Lachnospiraceae bacterium UBA3332 | reverse complement strand
TTTTCCATATATTCGCTCATGTCGATACGGACCATATTGTTTTCGTCGTCAAAAAGCGATGCCGCAAGGGATTTTGCCAGTTCGGTCTTACCTACACCCGTAGGCCCCAAAAACAGGAAGGAACCGATGGGCTTGGTGGGATCCTTGATGCCTGCCTTGGAACGGATGATGGCCTCCGTCACCTTTGTCACACCCTCGTCCTGGCCGATTACCCGTTTATGCAATTCCGCGTCCAGGTGCAGGGTTTTATTTCTTTCGCTCTCGGTCAGCTTCGTCACCGGAATGCCGGTCCAGCGGGAAATGATGCGGGCAATTTCCTCATCCGTCACCGCCTCGTGCACCAGGGACAAATCTTCCTTCTTTATCTGCTCTTCCGCAGTCTCCAGTTGCTTCTTCAGGCCCGGCAGCTTTCCGTAGGACAGTTCCGCCGCCTTTTCCAGATTGCCTTCCCGCTGTGCGATCTGGATCTCGTTGCTGACCGCCTCGATCTCCTCCCGCAGCTTGGAAAGACTCTCCACACTCTTCTTTTCATTGTCCCACTGCGCTTTACGGTTATTAAATTCCGATTTCAGTTCCGCCAGTTCCTTCTGCAGCGTTTCCAGGCGCTCCCGGCTTAAAGCGTCGTCCTCTTTTTTCAGGGCGGTTTCCTCAATTTCCATCTGCATCACGCGCCGCTGCAGTTCGTCCAGTTCGGTGGGCATGGAATCCAGTTCCGTCTTGATCAAAGCACACGCTTCGTCTACCAAATCAATCGCCTTGTCCGGCAAAAAGCGGTCGGAAATATAACGGTTGGACAACACGGCGGCGCTCACCAGCGCATTATCCAAAATTTTTACCCCATGATATACTTCATAACGCTCTTTCAGCCCCCGCAAAATGGAAATCGTATCTTCCACGGTGGGTTCATCCACCTGTACCGGCTGAAAACGGCGCTCCAATGCGGCGTCCTTTTCAATATATTTGCGGTATTCGTCCAGCGTCGTGGCCCCCACGCAGTGCAGTTCTCCCCGCGCCAGCATGGGCTTTAGCAGATTTCCCGCATCCATGGCGCCGTCTGTCTTGCCCGCCCCCACAATGGTATGCAGTTCGTCGATAAACAGAATGATCTGCCCTTCGCTCTTTTTTACATCCTCCAGGACTGCCTTTAACCGCTCTTCAAATTCGCCCCGGTATTTCGCGCCCGCCACCAGCGCGCCCATATCCAATGAAAAGATCTTTTTGTCCTGAAGCCCCTGCGGAACGTCGCCGCGCACAATACGCTGTGCCAAACCTTCCACCACGGCGGTTTTGCCTACGCCGGGCTCGCCGAT
>DERU01000301.1:604-2238 GCA_002361095.1 Lachnospiraceae bacterium UBA3332 | reverse complement strand
GGCTCGCCGATCAATACCGGATTGTTCTTCGTTTTGCGCGAAAGGATCCGGATCACGTTGCGGATCTCCGCATCACGTCCGATGACCGGATCCAATTTTTGTGCCCGCGCCCGTTCCACCAAATCCTGCCCGTACTTCTCCAGCGTATCGTAAGTCGCCTCCGGGTTGTCGCTGGTTACCCGCTGGTTCCCGCGCACCGTGGACAGCGCCCGCAAAAAACGCTCCCTTGTGATTCCGTATTCTTTGAAAATTTCTTTTATCTCACGGTTGGGCTTTTGCAGCATGGAAAGGAAAAGATGTTCCACGGACACATATTCGTCGCCCATCTGCTTCGCCTCGTCCTCCGCGTTTACCAATGCCTGGTTTAAATCCTTTCCCACATAGACCTGTCCGCCCTGCACTTTCACACGCTTTTCCACTGCCTGCTTCGCACGGTTGACAAAATGCTCCTTCTGAATTTCCATCTTCTCGATCAGCTTTAAGATCAGACTGTCCTCTATGGTCAGAAGGCTGTACAACAAATGTTCCTGTTCGATTTCCTGATTGCCATATTCATAAGCCAGCTTCTCACAATTCTGCACGGCTTCCATGGACTTTTGCGTAAATTTGGAAATGTTCATGTGACTACCTCCTTGTCTATTCCTTTTGTGTGTCCAAAAACGGTTCTCCTGCATCGTGCAGGCTTCCGCTTTTTGTTCTATGTCAGCTATAACATCTTTCTTCTAATGCCACTATAGCACCGATTGTTAGCCACGTCAATAGGTGAGTGCTAACAAATTATAAAAAAAATGTGAAATACGTAACCGCCCAAGCGCTTCCGAACGGTTACGGCAGTACCGATTTCCCTTGGTGTTGCGGACTTGACGCGGGCCGTGCTTCCCCTTAGCCGTCTATAAAACCTCCCCTCCATATCCGCTCCTCTGCCGCGTGACCTCATACATCAGAACGGATGCCGCACAACTGACGTTAAAGGACGACGCGTAAGAACTTTTTGCCATGGGAATGGTGCACAGAATATCGCAATATTCCTTGAACGCCTTGTTCAGCCCCATCGTCTCATTGCCCATCATCAGCATAAGCGGATCTTTTAAGTCCACGCCGTACACCGGGGTTTCATGATGTGCCGTCGTTCCTAAAACCCTAAAGCCGGGATATTTTTTTTTCAGGTTTTGAAGATACCCAAACAGAGAACCATGGTCCGATACCCTTACGACCGGCATATTGAAAAATGATCCCATGGCCGATACCACCACATCCGGGTCATACAGATCGACGGCATGTCCCGTAACGATCAGCATATCCGCCCCCAGCGCATCGCAGGAACGGATCATGGTTCCGAGATTGCCTTTGTTGGACGGCCGGTCAAACAGCACCAAAAAAGGATTTTGGGAAAGCGGTACGCTGTTTAAATCGTCTTTGCGCATCTCTATGACCGCCATCAATTCCGAAGTGTCCTCCTTACCGCTCAGTTCCCGCATGAGGGAAGCGGTCAAATTGTAGTTGACTGTTGTATGTACATTGCGTATCATATGAACCGCCCAATCCGATAAATGGTTTTTGTCATATAAGAACGAACGGATATTCCAGCGGTTTTCGACCGCCTCGTTCAGGCTGCGGACGCCTTCCACCAAAAA
>DERU01000301.1:0-281 GCA_002361095.1 Lachnospiraceae bacterium UBA3332 | reverse complement strand
GGACGCCTTCCACCAAAAACTCATTATATTTATACCTCTTGTTACGGTTTGATTTTAGTACTTCCCACTTCTGGAAATCATTATTCTTATTAAAAATTTTTATTTCGTTCATATCCACCCTTCCCCACCGTCTTGCCGCAGCCTCCGGCAAGCGATTGGCGCATTTTCCTGCCCCTGTCTGTTGCAGTACCGCTTCTATTATACGAAATCCCCTGCCTCCCGGCAATCCCTTCTTTCATCCAAGCCGCTTCTCACGTAACAGGTCATGGCTAATTAGAGGT
>DERU01000165.1 GCA_002361095.1 Lachnospiraceae bacterium UBA3332 | reverse complement strand
GGATTGCCTCCTCTACGGTAACCGGAGTGGCCCGGTTGGGATCCATATTGCCGCAGTTGTTAATGCGGTGGTATTTTTTGCCGGTGGCTGACAGCCAGACGTACGCCGGAAGCGCCGGATCCTGTTGGGGAATATTTGCTGCAGGGCGGTTGATTTGAGCGGTGGTCTGCATGGCGGCTGCGGCGAAGGTAGGCTCCGCCCAATATTGCAGACCGTCAAACCCTATGAGACCGGCGGCAAGCCCGTCGTTTAACAGCACGGCGTTCGCAGTCTGGAAGGGAACCCATCCGGCCGCTTCAAAAGGATTGGGGGCAGTGGCCGGGGCCGAAGGAGCCGGTGGCGTGGATGCAGCGGCAGAAAGTGCGGGATCGGAAGGGGAGACAGCACCGTTGGGATTGGTACAGACACCGTTTGCGTCCAATAAGTACCAGAGACTTCCGACTTGTATCCAACCGGTTTGGACAATACCGTTGGCATCTAAGTGATATATATTTTGTCCGATCTGTACCCAGGCGTCCGATACGAAAGAACCGTCGTCATTTTGGTATTTGACACCGGTAACATCCTGTACAAAACCTGCCGCTTTTGCTGTCTGGCCGGACAGCAGAAAGATCAGGCAAAATGTGGCCAGCAATGGGAAAAATCCTGTTTTTTTCATTTAAGAAATCCTCCTTCTATAGTGGGATGTTTTTCTGCATTATAATACAAATTTGCCGCTTTGGCCATAGTACCGTATTTGGCATCACGGAAATCCATTTTACAGCCGATGCCTGCCCTGCCCCGTGAAAAGTAATAACTGTTACGGCAATGGGGAGGCGGACGGTCCGGTGCTTGAATTTGGAAACCGGAAATGGTAGGATATAGATAAGGAAAAGCGTCAAAGCGCAGCGGTGTGCAGGCGTTTGCAACGTCTGCCCGCAGAAAGGCAGGAAAGTATGTCGATTCGGGTAACACAGGACGGAAGGCTGTTTCATTTGCAAACCAAAGACAGTACTTATCAAATGTATGCGGATGAGAAAAATATTCTTTTGCATACCTACTACGGAAAGAAAATAGGGGAGGAGAACCTGGCAGATACCATTTTCTTTGCGGATGTGGGATTTTCTGGATTTCCGCAGGAAGCACAGGGGGACCGCACGTATTCGCTGGATTGTCTGCCGCAGGAACTTCCTTCCAGCGGTGTGGGGGACTACCGGGACGGCTGTATATGGCTGCGGCATGCCGACGGCTCTATGGCTGCGGATTTTCGGTATGCAGGATATGAGATAAGACATGGCGCATACCGGATACCGGGGATGCCGGCCTTGTTTGACAATGAGGAGGAGTCGTGTGAGACACTGGTCATTACGATGAAAGAGGCAGCCTCGGATGTAACGGTATTACTTTACTACGGTGTTTTTGAGAGGGAGAATGTGATCACCAGGGCGCTTCGTGTGGAAAACCGGGGAAAAACGGAGGTGGTTTTGGGGGAGTGTCTTTCCTGCTGCCTGGATTTCCAGTTTGGGGAGTATGACCTGATCACTTTTAACGGCAGGCATGCCATGGAACGCATGCCCGAGAGAAGCCGTGTGGGACGCATGAAACTGGAGGTTGGCAGCATGCGGGGGACTTCAAGCCATCAGCATAATCCGGCCGTCATTTTATGCGAGACGCAGGCGACAGAAGATTTCGGGGACTGTTACGGACTTTGTTTTGTATATAGCGGGAATTTTATCGCTTCTGCGCAGATGGATCAAAGAGGACAGACCCGGGTGCGGATGGGGATTCATCCGAATCAGTTTTCTTTTTGCTTAAAGCCGGGGGAAGCGTTTGACGCCCCGCAGGTGATTCTTTCTTTTTCTGACGGGGGACTGACGAAGCTTTCCGGGCAGTATCATAAAATTTTGCGGGAGCATATGTGCAGGGGAAAATACCGCAGGGAAAGGCGGCCGGTACTGATTAACAACTGGGAGGCGACTTATTTTGATTTTGATGAAGAAAAGCTGTTAAAGATTGCCAGACAGGCGGCAGAACTGGGAATAGAGATGCTGGTATTGGACGACGGCTGGTTTGGCAGGAGGGAGGACGATAACAGCGGGCTGGGCGACTGGATAGTCAATGAGAAAAAGCTTGGGGGAAGCCTTGGATCTTTGGCAAAAAAGATTCATGACATGGGAATGAAGTTCGGACTGTGGTTTGAGCCGGAGATGATTTCGGAGGACAGCGACTTATACAGGGCGCACCCGGACTGGGCGATGCAGATTCCCGGCAGACAGCCCAACAGGGGCAGGAATCAGCTGGTTTTGGATATGGGAAGAGAGGATGTGCGGGAGTATCTTTTGGAAAGGATGACGGATATTCTTTCCCATGCGCCCATTGATTATGTCAAATGGGATGCGAACAGAAGCCTGTGTGATATATACAGTCATGTAAACCGGGAAAGCGGGGAAGTGTACCACCGGTACATGCTGGGGGTTTACGATTTATTGGAGCGCCTTTTGGAACGGTTCCCCGATATTTTGCTGGAGGGCTGCAGCGGGGGCGGCGGACGGTTTGACGCGGCGATGCTGTATTATTCTCCCCAGATTTGGTGCAGCGATAATACGGACGCCATCAACAGGCTTTCCATTCAATATGGGACATCCTTCTTTTATCCGGTAAGCGCGGTGGGGGCGCATGTGTCGGCAGTTCCCAACCATCAGACAGGAAGGGCGACTTCTTTTCGGACAAGGGGACATGTGGCCCTGTCCGGGAGTTTTGGGTATGAACTCGATCTGAATCAAGTAACGGAAGAAGAGAAGGAAACGGTAAAGGAGCAAATCCGGGAATTTCACAAATATTACGAACTGACCCATGAGGGGACTTATTATCGGTTATCCGGGCCGGAGGGGCGTTTCTGTGCCTGGGAATTTGTGGACGAAGAAAAAGCACACGCCCTGCTGACATTGGTGATGGTTTCGGCGGAAGGCAATCCGCTTCCGGTGCATACGGCGGTCAAAGGCTTGGATCCTGCAGTCCGTTACCGCTGCTCCTATAACGGGGCGGTGCACAGCGGAAGCGGATGGATGAACGGCGGCCTTACTTTGCGGAATGTGCCTGCGGAGTACGAGAGTCTGTTGGTGGAGTGGGAAGCCGTTAAGGAATAAACCTTTTTAAAAAAGTCGGCAGGGAGGAAAAACAATGGCGCAGACAGGGGAATTTGCCAGAAGGTTTGCATTGCATGAGAAGGAACTCAAGGAGGACTATTTTACGCTTTACCGGGAGGAGGCGGCCTATGAACAGCTTCTCTCTTATATGAAGGATTTTTATGAAAAACGTTCCGGGGAGTTAAAATGCCTGGACAGGAAGCGGGAACAAAATCCGCTGTGGTTTCGGGACGGCAATATGTTGGGGATGACCATGTATCCCCAATTGTTTGCGGGTGGACTGCAGGGATTGACGGACAGGCTGGATTATCTGTCCGAACAAAAAATCACGTATTTACATTTGATGCCGCTTTTGAAAATGCCTCATCCTTATAACGACGGAGGGTATGCGGTGGAGGATTTTCGGACGGTGGATCCTAAGATCGGTACGAACGGGCAGCTGGAGGAATTGACAAAACGGCTGCGCAAAAGGGGAATCAGCCTGTGCCTGGATTTGGTGATGAACCATACGGCGGATACCCATGAATGGGCGATGCGCGCCAAGGCAGGGGAACAGGCGTATATGGACCGTTACCAGTGCTATGAAACATGGGACATTCCGGCGGAATTTGAAAAGACGATGCCGCAGGTATTTCCCACCACGGCGCCCGGCAATTTTACCTGGTGTGAACAAATGCAGAGACATGTGCTTACCACCTTTTACCCGTACCAGTGGGATTTAAATTATAGAAATCCCGTCGTGTTTAACGAGATGGCTGCCAATATTCTCTTTTTGGCCAATCTGGGGGTGGAAGTGCTGCGTATTGATGCGGTTCCCTATATTTGGAAGGAATTGGGGACAAACTGCAGGAATCTGCCCCAGGTACATACGATTGTGCGGATGGTGCGTATGATTTTGGAGGTGGTGTGTCCTGCCGTGATTTTGAAGGGGGAGGTGGTGATGGCGCCCAAGGAACTGCCTGCCTATTTCGGAACCCCTGATAAGCCGGAATGCCATATGCTCTACGGCGTGTCCAGCATGGTGAATCTTTGGGCGGCGCTGGCGGCCAGGGATGCAAGGCTGTTAAAGCACCAGATGGACGTGATACACAGCCTGCCGGATAATTGTTATTTTGTCAATTACCTGCGGTGTCATGACGATATCGGATGGGGGCTGGACGAAGAGCAGGAGAGGGCGTTGGGAATTGATCCGCTTACCCACAAGGAATATCTGTATCATTTCTTTGAAGGCGTGTTTCCGGGGAGTTTTGCCAGGGGGGAACTGTATAATTATGACCCGGTGTCGAAGGATGCAAGAAGCTGCGGCACTACGGCAAGCCTGTGCGGGGTGGAGAAGGGCGGTTTTGAGGGCGACCGGACACAGGTGGAATGGGGCATCCGGCGGGTGCTTTTGATGCATGCCGCGTGCATGAGCCTGGAAGGGTTTGTGATGTTGTCCTCGGGGGATGAAATCGGTCAGGTCAATGATTACGGATATAAAGAAAACCCCGATCTTGCGGCCGACAGCCGGTATCTGCACAGGAGTCCTTTTCACTGGGAGAACGCGGCGCTGCGCACCAGGGAAGGTACGGTACAATACGGCGTTTGGGAGGGGCTAAAGCGGTTGGAAACCCTGCGGCGGCAGAATCCCTGCTTTGCAAAGGAAGCCGATGTGACCACTTGGGATACCGGCCGGATGCCGGTGTTTGCCATCCGGCGCACGGCAGGGGAGGAAGAACTGGTCTGTCTGGCGAATTTTTCGGAGGAAGGGCAGACGGCCTGTCTGCCGGAACTGTACGCGGAATATGAGGACGTCTTTACGGGAGAGTCGGTTTGCCTCCAGCAGGTCCGGCTGGATCCTTACCAGTACCGGTGGTGTGTGAAAAAATAAGCCGAAGCGCCTGTGGAAAATATCTATAAATTATTAACAGAAAATACATATTTTTATCATGGTTTTCTCACATTCCCTGTGTAAGATAGAAAATGTAAAAAGCAAGTGCCAAAAAACTTTTTCATTTTTCTTCCTTTCTAATAATATAAAAGAACAAACCTCCGATGAAAAGGAGGTTTGTTCTTTTTGCGGTGATTGCAAGTGGGAGAAGTTTGTGGTATGATCTAAGAAGATTTGAGCGTGTCTGACGACACGGGCCATGGGTTTTGGGATATCAGGGCTATCTGAAATGCAATGGCAAGGGAAAGGAGCGAGGGATGGACGAGAACAGGAAAATTCCGGTGCGCAGTGAAGTGGCCGTGGAGGACACTTGGGCGCTGGAGGACATGTATGTGGCCAGGCAGGACTGGGAGGCCGATATGGAGCAGGCGCGTATCCTGGCCAAGGAGATGGCCGGGCTTAACGGCAAGCTGGCGGACAAGGCGGAGAATCTTCTGACTTTTTGCGCGCTGGATGAGAGGCTGGATTGTCTTTTGGACAACATTTACGGCTATGCCTCCCGATTCAAGGATCAGGACACGGCCAATGCGCAGGGACAGGAGATGGAGGCCAGGGCCATGAGCCTGTATGTGGAGTGCAGCGGCCTGACGGCATTTGCGCGTCCTGAAATTTTGGCGATTCCCACAGAGCGGCTCGAGGCATTTTACGGGGAGAAGGAAGAACTTCTGGTATACAAAAGAAGCATCGGGGAATTGCGCAGAAGCCGGGAGCACATTTTATCCCCGGAATTGGAGAAGGTATTGGCGGATGCCGGGGAGATGGCGCAGACTCCGGATACGGTGTTTTCCATGTTAAACGATGCGGATCTGACGTTTCCTTCCATTAAAAATGCGAAAGGAGAGGAAGTGGAGGTCACACACGGCAGCTTCATTCCGCTCATGCAAAACACAGACAGAAATGTGCGTAAGGCGGCGTTTGATTCCCTGTACCATACATACCGGAAGGTGGTCAACACTTCGGCGGCGCTGCTGAACGGGCAGGTGAACCAGCTGCGCTTTTTTGCCAGGACGAGGAAGTACCCTGGCACCCTGGAAGCTTCCCTGGACAGAACCAATGTCCCGGTATCGGTTTACAAAAATTTGATTACGGCGGTACATGAGGACATCGGTGTGCTGCACCGTTATATGCGCCTGCGCAAAAAGCTTCTTGGGGTGGACAGCCTGCACATGTATGATATCTATGCGCCGCTGGTGGCAGACGCAGATGTAAAGGTGCCTTTTGCGGAAGCGAAGCAGGCTGTGCTGGAGGCGACGGCCGTATTGGGAAGCGGGTACACAAAGGTACTGGAGGAAGGGTTTGCCAACCGGTGGATTGATGTCTACGAAAACCGGGGCAAGCGCAGCGGCGCGTATTCCGCAGGCCAGCTGGTGCACCCGTATGTACTGCTAAACTATGCGGATACCCTGGATTCGGAGTTTACCCTTGCCCACGAAATGGGACATGCGATGCATTCCTGGCTGTCCAACAATACCCAGCGGGCGGTGGACCGCAATTATGTGATTTTTGTGGCGGAGGTGGCTTCCACCTGTAACGAATCTTTGCTGATGCAGCATTTGCTTAAGAAAACCGAGGACAAACGTACGAGGGCTTATCTGATTAACTATTTTATGGAACAGTTTAGGACCACGCTTTACAGGCAGACGATGTTCGCGGAATTTGAAATGCTGATCAATGAGGCGAGCGAGAGGGGGGAAAGCCTGACAGCCGAGAAGCTGAACCGGATTTATCATGATTTAAATGTGTTCTATTATGGGGACGATGTGGTGGTGGATGAGGAAATCGACGTGGAATGGGCGAGGATTCCCCATTTTTATTACAATTTCTATGTATTCCAATATGCTACCGGGTTTTCCGCTGCCATGGCGCTGTCCAAGCGTATTCTTTCCGAAGGGGAACCTGCGGTGAAAGCGTATCTGGAGTTTTTGTCCGGCGGCTGCTCCAAGGATCCGATTTCCCTGCTGGAAGGGGCCGGGGTAAATATGCGGACAGCCGAGCCGATTCACAGTGCGCTTGCGCTTTTTGATTCGCTGCTTACGGAGATGGAAGCGCTGCTGTGAAAGTTTCCGGAATTATATTCGGACTGCGCAGTCCGAATACACATCACGCCGTAACAATCGGTATTTATTCAAAATAGGAAAAAGTATAAAGAGGGAGAGAAAAGATCATGAGAATCATTCGGACAAAAGACTACAACGACATGAGCAGGAAGGCGGCCAACATCATCGGCGCACTGGTGGTGACAAAGCCGGACTGCGTACTTGGACTTGCCACGGGTTCTACGCCTGTCGGCGCATACCGGCATCTGGTGAACGCGTACCTGGAGGGGGATTTGGATTTCTCACAGGTTAAGAGCGTGAACCTGGACGAGTATAAGGGCCTGCCCAGGGAAAACGAGCAGAGTTATTACTATTTTATGCACGACCATCTTTTCAGGCATATCAATATTGCGCCTAAAAATACGCATCTGCCGGACGGTACGGAACCGGACAGTGCCAAAGCCTGTGAGGATTATAACAGGGTGATCGCTTCCATGGGCGGCGTGGATTTGCAGCTTTTGGGGCTTGGTCATGACGGGCATATCGGTTTCAACGAGCCCAACGATGAATTTGACAAGGAAACGCACTGTGTGGATTTGACACAGATGACCATCGAGGCGAACCAGCGTTTTTTCAATTCCATTGACGAGGTGCCCAGACAGGCGTATACGATGGGGATTGCCACAATCATGCGGGCCAAATGTGTGCTGATGGTGGTAAGCGGTAAGGATAAGGCACAGATTTTGAAGGATGCTTTCTTCGGCCCTATCACACCGAAGGTTCCGGCTTCCGTTTTGCAGCTGCATCCGAATTTTATTCTGGTTGCGGATGAGGATGCGCTTGCATTGGTATAATATAGATGGAATAAGAAACCGGCGGTCGTCCGGCTGTCCGGACGGCCGTTTTTTTGGTATGACGGGCATGTCCGTGTTC
>DERU01000241.1 GCA_002361095.1 Lachnospiraceae bacterium UBA3332 | reverse complement strand
TCGGATATGCAGCCGCAGGAAACCCCTGCACGTCAGCCGCCGCTTCTGCCCGGTCCGCGTGCCTGCCTCCCGCCTTAAGCCGATGCCATTGGAGGATGAACCGTTACCGTATTTTATGCAAATGGGGAGAATGATGGGAATCCGTAAATATATTTCCACTGCCCGGATGGCAGTGTATGAAAAAACGAACGGCGGCGTGTTGTATCTGTTTCCGGATATGGTCATGAAGGTGGTATATCTGGTGCCGCTTTTGTTTATTTGGAAAACGTTGGCCGAAAACGGATATGAAACGGAGATGTCGGTCGCGCAGCTTTTGCGTTACACGTATGTCAACGCCCTGCTGGCGGACATGACAATCGTGAGTACCTGTTTGTCGGCATGGAATTACGATACCCAAAGCATGGAATTGTTCACCCGTCCCCTTCCGGTATTTGGTCAGGTAATCGCAAGGACGGTGGGGGGATGGATACCGACGCTGCTTTTGTTTTCCCTGCCCATGTTTTTTGCCGCGCCTCTCTTCGGGATCCGGGTTGCGCCGGAAACCTTGTGGGCGTTTCCGTCGCTTTTTTTGTGCATATCCCTTGGATTTGCCTTTGAGTTTCTGTTTTACTGTGTGACCATCAGGCTGCGCAATGTTTCCTGGCTCACTTATGTGATCAGAAGCGCCGTTGTTTCCTTTTTTTCGGGTACGGTGATTCCTTTTAAAATTCTGCCTTTCGGACTGGACCGGTGGATTGGTTATCAGCCTTTCGGCAGTTTGGGCGGCGCCTTTTTGTCCCTGTATGCGGGCGGCGGGGATCCCCTGGAGGTTATTTTGGTGCAGCTGTTTTGGAATGTTGTGATATGGATCGCGGCAGCCGTCTGGTTTCACAGATCCAGGGAAAGGATGGTGAGTTTCGGTGGGTAAAAAAGGTCTGAAAAGATATTTGGAATTACTCGGAATCTATGCCCGCATGGATTTGGCTTCCCTGATGCGGGATTCTAAATTTATGGCGGTTGCCATCGCCGCCGACGTTATCTCCAATCTGTCATCCATTTCCGGCATATTCCTTCTGGCGTGGAAATTCGGGGGCATCGGAGGGATGGACCGGTTTGAGGTTTTGTTTATGCTGGCTTACGGCAATATTGTGATGGGCTTTCTCAATATGATGGGCGGCTGTAACGCGCTGTTTCCCAGCAGGATCATCGGCAGGGGACAGTGGGAGCATATGTTCATCATGCCGCTTCCGTATGCCGTGCAGCTGACGGTGGGCATATTTCCGTTTACCTGCTCCGGCAGCCTTTTGTCGGGAATTGCAATGCTGTGCGTCGCCGTGTGCAATATGGAAACGGCGCTGCCCTGGTGGTGGCCGGGGATGCTGGTTTTCCAGTTGGTTATCAGCATGACGGTCGTGGTGGCGCTGTCCTATTTGTTTTCCAGCCTTGCATTCTATGCGCCGGTGCAATGCGAGGAGATTTCCAGCACGGTGGTTTACAGTGCGTCGTATACCATGACGTTTCCCCTGTCCGGCATGCCGGTGTACATCCGTTACCCGCTGCTGACCATTTTTCCCGTCGGTCTTATGGCGTGGCTGCCGACCATGATTGTGCTTGGCAGGGCAACGACGTTTGAAAATTTTTATCCCGCAATCTTCGCGCTGCTGCTATCGCTTGCCGCAGCTTATTGTTTCAGGAAAGGGTTTCGGTATTATGTGCAAAAGGGAATCAACAGATATATCGCGGGCGGACACCGCTGCTGACGATATTGTGATCAGGATGGACGCTGTCCGCAAGTCGTTTACACAGTGGCGGCAGAAAGAGGGGAGCAAAAATATTTTCCGGCAGGAGAAAAAAACCGTGACCGCCCTCGACGATGTGTCGTTTCGGATCAAACGGGGCGAATTTGTGGCATATGCCGGTCCCAACGGGGCGGGCAAAAGCACGACCATGAAACTGCTTTCCGGCATGCTTACGCCGACAAAAGGAAACGTATCGGTGTTTGGAATGTCGCCGCAAAAGGACCGGATCGCGCTCATGAAAAGACTGGGCGTACTGTTTGGCAACCGGACGGAACTTTGGTGGGATCACCCGGTAATCCAAAGCTTTGCCTGGAAAAAAGTAGTGTGGGATATTCCGGACGCAACATACAGGGCTAATCTGGACATGGTGACACAGCTGTTGGATATCGGGGAAATCCAAAATACATTCGCCAGGGAACTGTCGCTGGGACAAAGGATGCGTGCGGATCTGGCGATGATGTTGCTGCATTCCCCGGAAGCGGTTCTGCTGGACGAGCCGACGCTGGGGCTGGATGTGGTCGCAAAGCGCCAGATGATAGATTTCCTGAAAAAAATCAACCGGGAGAGGGGTGTGACAATCATGGTGACGAGCCATGATATGGATGACCTCGAAGAAATGGCGCAGAGAATCCTCATGATTGCAAAAGGGAAGCTTGCCTATGACGGCGGCTTCGACGGCCTGCGTGCGGTCACGGGGAATTTGACCCACTTTTCCGTTACCACGGACGGCACGGCGCCCGTGGTGGAAGGCTGCAGGCTCCTTGGCGGGGAACACGGGGTTTTTGAATTTGAGACGGATCTGTCCCGCCTGCCCATTCAGGTATTGCTGGAAAGGCTTTCGAAGGTTGAAAATATTACCGATGTGGAAATCAAAAAAGCACCCATCGAGCAGGTGATCACCCAGCTATACCGATCCTGGAAAAGTACATAACGTTTCCGCTTCAAACACGCTCTGGAATTTTCAAAGAGGGAAAAGGCGGGAAATTACCGGATATTCTGTATCGTAAAGAGCGCTTTTTCGTAATCTTTCACATAGTACCGGATATTTTTCCTGCCTTTTTGGATAATGATATGCCCTTCCTTTTCCAGCATCTTTTTTTGTGCCTCGGCGCCGCCGGGATATTTTTCGTTTAATTCCCCGTGCGCTTTGAGCGTTCTCCAATAAGGCGTTTTGTCATGATCCCTCTGGAAACTTGCCCATGCGGCAATCGAGACAAATATGCCTGCCGTAATGGGTTCTGTAAAATCCGCGCCGCTGACGGCGGCAAAATGTTCCCGGATTGCGCCTACCGTGAGCAGTTTCCCAAATGGTACCTGGCGCATGACCTTGTCGTAATCCATGGGCGGGGCGAAATACATTCTGTTTCCGCCGTACTTTTGGATGCTTTTTTCATCCGTAATCGTCTGTATTTTCGGCATGTCCTTGCTGTCGCGCAGCATTGCGTTGAAATCTTTTTTATCTTCCTTTGCCATATATATGCACCTCCTGCACATAAGCATAACCCAAATAAAAAGCATACGCAATGAGACGGTTTGAAAAATTTATTCCTGTCGCCCGCTCCCCGTTACTTTTCACGGGGTGGGGAAGGACTTGGGCCGAACCGGGGAGCAGACGGCGGGGGAGGCGTGGACGAACCTTTTCCGGAGGCAATATCCAAAACGGGAAATTCCGTCAAATTCCAACGGGATTCCAAAACGCATCAGGGCGCAAAAAACTCACTTTGTTCGGACA
>DERU01000196.1 GCA_002361095.1 Lachnospiraceae bacterium UBA3332 | reverse complement strand
AGGCTGCCCATGTCCTGCGGATCCCCTGCGGCCGGTTTCCCGGTCCGCGTGCCTGCCCCTCCGCCTTAAACAGCCGCCGCCTGCCCTCCGGCTTGGCCTAGGCCCTTCCCCCAAAGTGCTTGCTTTTTTCGGACAATGGGGTATACTGGATATACAAGGGGTATTTGCCCCGGAGAGTCTGAATCATTGGAAGTCTGTACAGCGGCCGTCGGGCTGCGTCTTATTTATGGCGTTTTTATAGCGTTTTCATCAGGCATTATCGCCGGTTTCCAGGCAGATGAAAAATAGCGGTAGGAGGGTAACGGATGGGAAAGGTGGACGATGGTCTGCGTTGGTATTTAAACAGGGATGAAGTGTTTGCGGATTTTTGCAACGGTGTGTTATATGGGGGAAAGAAGGTGATCTCTTTGGGGGAACTGGCGGAGGTGCAAAAGTTTTATCAGGAAGGGCTGCAGGGTAGGGCCGGGAAGAAGCGGAATCGAAGAAGGGAAAGGGATGTGGTGAAGCTTTTGTGCCGTAAAGGGGGTTTTTTGCTTGTGGCATTGGAAAACCAGAACTTGGAAAATTTTTGTATGCCGTTGCGGTGCATGGAATATGATGTGGAGGATTTGCAGCGGCAGCTGCGGTACAAGAGACGGCACTATGAGGCAGGGGGAGGACTGGAGCCGGGAGCGGAGTATCTTTCCGGTATAAAAAGGACGGATCGTTTTATACCGACTGTGACGTTTTTGCTTTTCCATGGGGAAGGAGAGTGGAGGGCGGCAAAAAGTCTGCAGGAGATGATGGATATGTCCGCAGCGGATGAAGCGATCAGGAAGCTGCTTCCGGATTATCGGCTGCATATCATCCGGTTTGAAGATTTGGACGAGCAAAAGTTTGAAACCGGATTGCGGGAATTGACCGGCCTGATGAAGCGCAAAAACAGCAGGGAGGTATCAATATGTATCAGGCATTCAAAGACTGGGCCAGGCAAGAGCAGGAGAAGGGGATTAAAATTGGGGAAAAAAGAGGGGAAAAGCGAGGGGAAAAAAGAGGCGAAAAGCAGGGGGAAGAGCGTTTAGGAAGACTGATGCATTCCCTGATTGGGGACGGAAGGCTGGAGGAGGCAAAAAAAGCGGCGGTGGATGGCGGAATCCGGAAACGGTTATACCGGGAATACGGGATATCCGAAAGATTTTCTTGACAATCCGGCCGATTGCGCCGTATAATGCAGGCAGATAGGAAAAAGACAGTGACGAAGCCAGTAGGCTGGTTTTGGAAAGCGACAGCGAGCCGGTGTGGGTGGAAGACCGGTGCGAGTAGAAACAGCCGAAGATCCCTTCCGAGTTGTAAAGCCGAACGGCGTTGTTTCGCGGTATGGGCAGCGGTCCAGTAGGGTTTACCGTTTTTCCGGCGTTAGCGGAACCCATATATCCCGGTACAGATGGCTGTATGCGGGCGTATGCTGTAACAGGTGGTCAGCGAGTCACAAAAATTGTGCCCGTCCTTTTACGAGGACGGGTTTTTTGTACGATAGGGAATTTCATTTCCTATCGTACAAAAAAAGACGGTGATGCGTACGGAACAGGCTGTCCGGCGGTATGGTACGTACATGATCCCAAAATTGAGAGAAAGGATGAGCGACATGTATAACAAAGTGGACACCAACTTAAACTTTGTGGAGCGTGAAAAACAGATCGAAAAGTTTTGGCGCGAAAACGACATTTTTAAAAAGAGCATGGAAAGCCGCAAGGACGGTCCGGTCTACACCTTTTACGACGGGCCTCCGACGGCCAACGGCAAGCCCCATATCGGGCATTTGGAGACCCGTGTGATCAAAGACATGATTCCCCGTTACCGTACCATGAAGGGCTGTTATGTGCCCCGCAAGGCCGGATGGGATACCCACGGACTTCCGGTGGAACTGGAAGTGGAAAAGCAGCTGGGACTGGACGGGAAGGATCAGATCGAGCAGTATGGGCTGGTTCCGTTTATCGATAAGTGCAAGGAAAGCGTTTGGAAATATAAGGGCATGTGGGAACAATTTTCCGATACGGTGGGATTTTGGGCCGACATGGAAAATCCCTATGTCACATACCATGACGATTACATCGAATCCGAGTGGTGGGCGTTAAAACAAATCTGGGAGAAAGGGCTTTTATATAAGGGATTTAAAATCGTGCCTTACTGCCCCCGCTGCGGGACGCCCCTGTCCGCCCAGGAGGTGGCGCAGGGATATAAGGATATCCGGGAGCGTTCGGCGGTGGCCCGCTTTAAGGTAAAAGGGGAGGAGGCTTATATTTTGGCATGGACCACCACGCCGTGGACACTGCCATCCAATGTGGCGCTGTGTGTCAATCCCCATGAGACATACTGTAAAGTAAAAGCGGCGGACGGTTTTACCTATTATATGGCGGAAGCGCTGCTGGAGAGCGTACTGGGCAAATGTAAGAAAGACGAACCGCAAAAGCGTCCCTATGAAGTACTGGAACGCTATACGGGAAAAGAACTGGAATATAAAGAGTATGAGCCGCTCTTTGACTGTGCGGAGGAACTTTGCCGAAAGCAGCAGAAAAAAGCTTTCTATGTGACCTGTGATACTTATGTCACGCTGACGGACGGTACGGGGGTCGTTCATATCGCGCCCGCTTTCGGCGAGGATGACGCAAACGTGGGACGTCATTATGACCTGCCGTTTGTGCAGCTGGTGGACGCAAAAGGAGAGATGACACAGGAGACTCCCTGGGCAGGCATATTTTGCAAAAAAGCGGATCCCCTGATTTTGGAAGCATTGGATAAAGCGAATCTGCTGTTTTCCGCCCCGAAGTTTGAGCACAGTTATCCCCATTGCTGGCGCTGCGACACGCCATTGATTTATTATGCGCGGGAATCCTGGTTTATCAAAATGACGGCGGTTAAGGATGAACTGATTCAAAATAACAATACGGTAAACTGGATTCCGGAATCCATCGGAAAAGGCCGTTTCGGCGACTGGCTGGAAAATGTACAGGATTGGGGCATTTCCCGTAACCGTTATTGGGGAACGCCGCTCAATGTCTGGGAGTGTGGCTGCGGTCATACGGAATCCATCGGCAGCCGGCAGGAATTGTTTGAAAAATCCGGTAACGCGGAGGCGCTGACGGTGGAACTGCACCGGCCTTATATTGATGAGATTACAGTCAAGTGCCCGGATTGCGGCGGACAGATGCACAGGGTACCGGAGGTGATCGACTGTTGGTTTGATTCCGGCGCGATGCCTTTCGCCCAACATCATTATCCTTTCGAAAATAAGGAATT
>DERU01000216.1:4172-4369 GCA_002361095.1 Lachnospiraceae bacterium UBA3332 | reverse complement strand
CTTAAGCTGCTGCCATTGGGGGCTACACTGTTACGGAAATCGTAACAGTGCGTGTGCGTTCCGGTTTGAAGTTTTTAAAACTTTCACGTAAAAGGTAGAAGGTAAGCTGTATGAGAAAGAGAGAGCAGGCCGTAGTTTGGACGGCCGGGTTGGTATTTTTACTGTTGTTTTCCTATATGACAAGTCCGCTGTTTCCC
>DERU01000216.1:2810-3864 GCA_002361095.1 Lachnospiraceae bacterium UBA3332 | reverse complement strand
TATATGACAAGTCCGCTGTTTCCCTACGCCCACGGGTGGGACTCGGCGTTTTTCCAGCTGGTGGGGGCGGGCATGACAAAGGGGCTTTTGCCCTACCGGGATTTTTTTGACATGAAGGGGCCGTGGCTGTTCTTTTTCCAATATGTGGGACAGCTGTTGGTCTATGGGAAAACCGGTGTGTTTTTGGTACAGTGCGTCAATATGGGAATCGTTTTATGGCTGATGGGAAAAATCTATGTAAGGTTTTACCGGGGCAGCGGGGTTTGGGGAAATTTGCGGGTTCTTCTTCCCTTTTGGGTGATTATGGCATCTACCATGGAAGGGGGCAACCTCACGGAGGAGTGGAGTCTGGCGTTTTTGCTTTTGCCTTTATATGTATCGATGGATTTTTTGGCGGAAGAAAGGCGGGAACATCGGGCAGGTAATGCTTTCTGGTATGGTTTTTGTTTTGGGGTGCTTTCACTGATTCGGATTACCAATGCGGTTTTGATCTGTGCGGTGGTATTTACCGTTGCCGTTTATTTGGCGGCGGGACGGCAGTGGAAAAACCTGGCGCGGAACGCGGCAGCTTTTATCGCCGGGGCGGTGGTTTCATTCCTTGTCCCGCTGTTGGTTTTTGGCGGATTTGGGGAAGCAGGGAATATGCTGTATTGTACCTTTGTATTTGGGTTTGTCTACGGTACGGAAGGATTTGGGTTTGGAACGGGAGCGCCGTTTCTGCTGACTTTGGCGTTTCCCCTCTTGGCGCTGGCGGTGACCGGAGAAAAGAATAAGAGGCTGTGGCTCTTTTTGGGGGTGTATACTGCCGGGATGTGTGTCACTTTAGGAATGGGAAGCAGCACCCTGCATGATTATATGCTGCTGGTTCCCGGGGTCATGCTGGGAGTCTGGCAGCTGGACCGGCATTGGCGCAGAAAGAAGCTGCAGGGGAAAAGAGGGCTGTTGGCAATGGCTGTCCTGCTGGTTTGTTTTTCATATCCGCTGTATAAGCTGCCGCAGGCGGCGGGGGAGATGGCGCGTCAGGCTGCTGACCGCACGGTTTGGGAGCATGCGG
>DERU01000216.1:1984-2499 GCA_002361095.1 Lachnospiraceae bacterium UBA3332 | reverse complement strand
GGAAACGGCGGCGTATATTCCCCAAAAAGAGCGGGACAGCGTGTGGGGATACGAGGTGCCGATGCGGTGGTATACCATGACGGACATCATGCCTTGCAATAAATATTGCGGCTGGCAGGAGCATTACATGGAACTGGTTCCCGCAATTGCGGAGGAAATCGGGCGTATGATGGAGGAAGACCCGCCGGAATGGATTGTGACCAAAACGAATGGGGGATTGGAAAACCGGAGGATGCTGCGTTACCTGCAGGCGGATTACTCGGTTGCGTGTGAGAATGCGGATTTTACGTTGTATGAGAGGAGGACGCAGGGATGATCACAAATGTGTTGGAATATTTGGAGGCGTCTGCAGAACATATGCCCCACAGGACAGCCGTAGCGGACAGTGAGAAGAGTTTATCTTATCAGGAGTTGTGCGTACAGGCGAAACAGGCGGCAACCTTTATTTGTAAACAGGGCAATTTCCATAATCGTCCCATAGCGGTAGCCATCGACCGCAATGTCGAAAGTCTGGT
>DERU01000216.1:647-1688 GCA_002361095.1 Lachnospiraceae bacterium UBA3332 | reverse complement strand
CTGTTTTTGGGAGTGGTTTATAGCGGTAACTTCTATGTTCCCATTGACGATACGATGCCTGCGCAGAGGATCCGGCTGATTTTAGATACGCTGCAGCCGGTGCTGGTATTGCGCGCCACCCGGGGAGAGGCGTGGGAAGGTTTCCCGACGGCGTTTTTTGCGGATGTGATCGGCGGCGGGGAGATTTGCACGGAACGGCTGGAAGCGGTGCGCAGGCGCGCGCTGGATACGGATCCGCTGTATGCGATTTTTACGTCCGGCTCCACGGGAGTCCCCAAGGGGGTGCTGATCGGTCACCGCAGTGTGATTGATTTGGTGGAACAGTTCGGGAAAACCTTTGCGTTCCCCAAAGACCCGGTTTTCGGAAACCAGGCGCCGTTTGATTTTGACGTGTCTGTGAAGGATATATACAATGCTTTTCGTCTGGGCGGAACGGTGGAGATCATCCCCAAGCAGCTTTTCTCTTTTCCGGGGCAGCTGATTCCTTATCTGAATGAACGGCGGGTGAATGTAATCATCTGGGCGGTTTCTGCCCTGCGCATTGTGGCAAATTTCAAAACTTTTTCCAAATGCCGTCCCCGGTATTTGGAACTGGTCATGTTTTCCGGGGAGGTCATGCCGGTCAAGGTGCTCAATTACTGGAGGGAGACTGTAGACAAGGCACAGTATGTGAATCTTTACGGCCCTACGGAGATCACCTGCAATTGTTCTTACTATATTGTGGACAGGCCTTTTTCCAACGAAGAAAATCTTCCGATCGGAGCGGCCTTTGACAACACGGAAATTTTTTTGCTGGATACGGAAAAAAACAGCCTGATTTCCGCAGAAGAGCAGGGCCGGGTCGGCGAAATCTGCGTAAAGGGTACCTGTCTGGGGCTGGGCTATTATAACAATCCGGAAAAAACGGCGGAAGCCTTTGTGCAAAACCCTTTGAATCCCTGGTATCCGGAGACGGTCTACCGGACGGGGGACTTGGGACAGTATGGCGGAGACGGAAAATTGTATTTTGCCGCCCGCAAGGATTTCCAGATTAAGCATATG
>DERU01000216.1:0-325 GCA_002361095.1 Lachnospiraceae bacterium UBA3332 | reverse complement strand
CCAGATTAAGCATATGGGACACCGGATTGAACTGGGGGAGATCGAGACGGCGGTAAATGCGCTGGATTTTATCGAGACGGCGTGCTGCGTATACGACGGGGTGCGGGAAAAAATCGTGCTTTGCTATCAGGCAAGGGAAGCCTGTGACAAAAAAATTGTGGGGGAACTGGCCAAGGCGCTGCCCAAATATATGTGGCCGAACCGTTATGCGTATTATGAACGGATTCCCCTGAACAAAAACGGGAAAATGGACCGGGTTCTGCTCACGGAGAAGCACTGTAAGGGAAAGTGATGGGAAAAGGTTTGACAATACCGCAAGACCGGC
>DERU01000308.1:553-5345 GCA_002361095.1 Lachnospiraceae bacterium UBA3332 | reverse complement strand
CCCGGATGGGAGGACATCAGGTAGGGAACCAAAAACTGTTTTAGCCCCAGTTCTTCATTGATTTTTCCGTATTTCTTCACAAACCGTTCGTAAACCGCATTCTGCGGCTTCCCCATCCGGAAAAGCACCGGATCGCTGATATGCTCCGGCGCGACCTTGAGCTGTCCGCTCACATGGTACTGCACCAGTTCCCGCAAAAAGGACGGATCCCTGTCGGCCAAAAGATAGTCGAAACGGATGCCGGAACGGATAAACACTTTCTTCACACCCGGCAGGGCGCGCAGCTTTTCCAGCAGTTCTCTGTAATCGCTATGGTCGGCGTTCAGATTGGGGCAGGGCTTGGGAAACAGGCATTGCCGGTTTGTGCACACCCCGTTTTCCAGCTGCTTTTGACAGGAAGGATGCCGGAAATTGGCCGTAGGGCCTCCCACATCATGGATATAGCCTTTAAAATCCGGTTCCTTTGTCAGCATCCTTGCTTCTTCCACAATGCTTTCGTGGCTGCGCACCTGTACAATGCGGCCCTGATGGAACGTGAGGGCGCAAAAACTGCAGCCGCCAAAGCAGCCCCGGCTGCTGATCAGTGAAAACTTAATTTCCTCTATGGCAGGCACACCCCCTACAACCGCGTAAGAGGGATGGTACGTCCTTGCGTAGGGCAGACTGTACACGTCATCCATCTCCTGCGTTGTCAGCGGAAAGCAGGGGGGATTTTGCACCACGAAGCTGCCGTCCGGATATGGTTCTATCAGCGGTTTCCCGTTATAGGGATCCGTGTTGGCATATTGGATGCGGAAGCTTTTGGCATATAACGCCGGTTCCTTTTTCATATCGCCGTAAGAGGGTAGAACCTCTCCCCCGTATACGTTCCCGATATCTTTGGTCCGGTAAACCGTCCCCGCAAGAAAGGTAATATCCCGCACCGCGATTCCCGCCTGCAGGGCGTCCGCAATCTCCACAATGGATTTCTCCCCCATGCCATAGGAAATCAAATCCGCCTGGCTTTCCAGCAAAACGGACTGCCGAAAGGAATCGCTCCAATAATCATAATGCGCCATCCGGCGCAGGCTGGCCTCGATCCCGCCCAAAATCACCGGTACATCCGGATAGCTTTTGCGGATCAGCCGTCCGTATGCGACCACCGCATAATCAGGCCTCTTTCCCGCCGCACCGCCCGGCGTATAAGCGTCGGAAGGTCTTTTTTTCTTCGACACAAAATAATGGTTTACCATGGAATCCATGTTGCCGGAGGAAACCAAAAAGCCGAGGCGGGGCCTGCCGAACACCCGGATGCTTTCCGCCTTTTTCCAGTCCGGCTGGGAAAGGATACAAACCTTATAGCCATGGTTTTCCAACACACGGCTGATAATGGCCGTTCCGAAAGATGGATGGTCCACATAGGCATCCCCTGTCACATAGACAAAATCCGGCTGTTCCCAGCCCCGCTCTTCCATCTCCCTGCGCGTAAGCGGCAAAAAAGCATTCTCCAAAACCCTGTCCTCCCATCCCACATATTCCCGTCCGTAAAATCTGCAATGTTCAATCCCCGTCCGGGCTGCCGCAAAGTTCATAATAATCGCGGATGTAAAAATCGGCCAACGCCCTCTTTTCCTTTTCCTGCGCAAGGGAATAAGAATCCTCCACCGCGCACACCCTCATCCCTGCCGCCTTCCCGGACATAATGCCCGGCAGGATATCCTCAAACACCAGACAGGCGTCCGGGCATATCCCTATCCTTTTTGCCACCTCCAGATAAATATCCGGCGCGGGCTTTCCCTTTCCCACTTCGCAGCCGGTGAGAATACAGGTAAAACAATCCGTTAACCCATGGGCCGCCACCGCGCAGTCCACCAATTCCCGGGAATTGCTGGTGGCAATTCCCAGGCGGATGCCCCTTCTTTGGCAAAGACGCAGAAACACGTCCGCCCCCGGCTTGAGTTTCACCTCATGCATATATTTATCCTGCGCCATGGCGTTCCAGTCCCGCTTAATCTGTTCCACGCTGTCAGGAAGTCCAAAACGCTGTTTAAAATACTGTGCTGTCTCCGAAAAGCTGAATCCTTCGATCTGCTTCTGCAAATCTGCAGGAACCCCAATCCCAAAACGCCCCAGATATTCGACGTCGATTTTGGGCCACATCCACATGGAATCCACCAGGGAACCGTCCAAATCAAAAATAACCGCTTCCACATCCTGCAGCCATCCTGCGGCTGTCCCACGCTCTTTTGTATCCGTCAATTCAAACCCCCAAATCTTTTCTTTCCTTTTCGGTCAAAGGCCGCCATTGTCCCTTCGGCAGGGAATCCTCCAGCACAAGCGGCCCCATGGAAATCCGTTTCAGTCCCACCACTTCATTGCCCACAGCCAAAAGCATCCTTTTGACCTGATGAAAGCGCCCTTCCTGTATCGTGAGCAAAAGCCCGTTTGGCGTACCGGCAAGCTTTTGGGCAACGGCCGGACGCGTGGGCTTTTCATCCCCGATATCCACGCCTGCCTCCAGCCTTTTGCAGCAATCCGGCGTAACCTCTTTTCGGGTCAGTACCCGGTAGGTTTTGTCCACATGTTTGTCCGGCGCCAGAAGGCGGTGGGCCAGGTCGCCGTCGTTGGTCACAAGCAAAAGTCCTTCCGTATCCTTATCCAGTCTTCCCACCAAAAAAAGATCCCGGCCCGGCGCGCCCTTTAGCAAATCCAGCGCCGTTTTTTCCCTCCGGTCTTTGGTAGCGCTCACCACACCGGCCGGTTTGTTTAAAAGATAATAGACTTTCTGTGCAAAAGCCAGGGGCTGCCCGTCCAAACAGACAACGTTGGTTCCTTCCGACACTTTAAACTCCCCTTTTTGCACGACATGGCCGTCCACCGTCACGCGTCCCCTTTTCAGCAAAGCTTTGACTTCGCTGCGCGTTCCCGCATTCGCATCACATAAAAATTTATCCAGTCTGATCAAATCCGTCCTCCGCATGAATCCAGTGAAAAACTCATACATTTTAGTATACTATATCTTAAATGGCTTGGGTAGATTAAAATGTATAAAAGAACGGCAAAAAAAAATCGGCTTCTCCGCTGTGCGGCCCTGTTGTTTTTTACGGGGATGACAGTCTGTATGCTGCTCTATGGACGCCTGTCCGCAAAACTTGCGCTAAACGGTCTAAACCTTTGGTTTACCAAAATGATACCGGCGCTGCTTCCTTTTATGATCCTGTCCGGCATCCTGATGGAAACCGGTCTCTCCGACAGCTTTGCCGCCCTGTTTTCCCCGCTCTTAAAGCCGGTTTTTAAACTCTCCGATTCCTGCCTGTACTGTGTCGTCATCGGATTTTTGTGCGGCTTTCCCATGGGCGCGCGGGTCTGCGCGCAAAGCTATGAAAGGGGGAAGATTTCACGGCGGGAAGCCACCCTGCTGCTGGCTTTTTGCAACAATATCGGCCCGGTTTATTTTACGGGATATGTCCTTGCCCTTTTTCCCACCGACACCCCCTGGCTTGTCCTGTGCGGAATGTATGCCGTTCCTTTTGTATACGGTCTTATACTGCGCTACACCTTATACAAAGACATCCCGGTAAAAAAGCATGTCCCCCATGCACAAAGGCCGGTGCAAAACCTGTCGGTTTCCGCCATTCTGACCGCGCTGCATACTTCCATCCTTTCCGGTCTGGATGCGATTACCGTCCTGGGCGGCTACATGATCTTCTGTAATCTGCTTACCCTCATTCCCTGCATTTTATTAAAGGGCAGGCCGCACCTTATTGCCCTCCTTACGCCGCTTTTTGAAATCACCGGCGGTTTATCCGCCCTTCCCGCCACGGATCAGGTCTGGGCCTATATCGTCCTTCCTTTTGGCGGATTGTCCTGCATCGCCCAGACTTACAGCTGTATCCGTTCCACCGATCTTTCTTTGGCGGAATACATATTCCACAAAACAGTGCAGACCATGCTGACTGCCGCGTTCTATGCCTTTTGCGCGGCCCTGTCAGGATAAAACAGCCGCCATTCAGGCAAAATTCCTCCTGCCTGAATGGCGGCTGTCGCATGTTAACTCCTATAAAACATTCAGGTCCTCGCCGTAAGCCTGCGCCCCTGCGCCGCCCGTCTCCTCAACGGTTGCATTCTGCGCCTGAAATTCCGCACGGTTCCCGGAAACCACATCATTGAGGGCCGTCAGATCGTTCACCAGATTCCCGTAATGGGCGTTGGCAATCTCAATGGCATGTTCGATCATATTCTCCAGATTGGCCATCATACCGTCGGCGTACTGCATGACGGATTCACGGATTTCGTTGGCTTCCATGGTCGCCCGGTCTACAATATCCTGCCCCTGCCTGGTCGCAAGCTGTACCACTTCGTTGGCCTGCGCATATGCCTGCTGCATAATCTCATGCTCATTGATCAGTTCCGTCGTATGTTCCGTCGCTTCATTGATTAATGACTGCGCTTTCTCCCGGGCATCATTCAAAATCGCTTCCTTGTTACTGATGATCTTTTGGTAGCGCTTGATCTCTTCGGGCGTTTTCATCCTGAGTTCCTTGAGAAGTTCATCAATCTCGTCCTTATTCACGATGATTTTTGTCGTAGAAAGGGGCTGATATTTACAGCTTTCAATATATTCCTCAATCTCATCAATCAACTGTTCAATCCTACTGCTCATTCTTACCCTCGATTCCGGCTGCCATACCCGTATTTTTCATAGATAAGTTCTGCGACAAAGGGCGGCACGCACTGGGATATGTCCCCGTTGAAACTGGCGATCTCTTTCACACTGGAAGAACTTAAATACGCATATTCCAGACTGGTGGTC
>DERU01000308.1:0-234 GCA_002361095.1 Lachnospiraceae bacterium UBA3332 | reverse complement strand
ATATTCCAGACTGGTGGTCAAAAAAATCGTATCCAGCCTGCCGCCGGATAACAGCTTGTTTGTCTGCGCAATCTGCAGTTCATACTCAAAATCTGTGATGGCACGCAGCCCGCGTACCGAAACATGGACATCCTTTTTGGCCGCATAATCAATCAACAGGCCGCTGAAAGATTCCACTTTTACATTCGGCAGATCCTTTGTAGCTTCTTCCAGTATTTTAACACGTTCCTCCAC
>DERU01000088.1:1442-3917 GCA_002361095.1 Lachnospiraceae bacterium UBA3332 | reverse complement strand
GACGGGGCTCGAACCCGCGACCTCCACCTTGGCAAGGTGGCGTACTACCAACTGTACTACTGTCGCATATAGGATGCCGACCGGGTTACGCTGTTCCCTGACGACGAAATTTATAATAGCATACTCTAATTCATTTTGCAAGCCCTTTTTGAAAAAAAATTTAGACAAATTAGTTTCGGGCGTGTTATACTGATTTCAAAGGGGCCTATAGGGGTGTCGGTTATCCGCTGTCCGCAGGAATACGGCGGCGCGGGGGAATGGGAATTGTCATGGAAAAAGCTTACAAACTGGAATTTGGAAGGGCGCAGGACGGAGAACTGTTCGTGACCTGCTGCGGCTGTTCGCAGACGGAACCGTTGCATTGCTTTGGCCCGGCGATGAAGCCGCATTATCTGATTCACTATGTACTCAGCGGGAAGGGTTTGTTTTGCGTGGGGGAAAAAGAGTACCAGCTGGAAGCAGGGTACGGCTTTTTGATTGAGCCGGGGCAGCTTAGCTTTTACCAGTCGGACAAAAAGGAGCCGTGGACTTATATTTGGGTGGGGTTTTCGGGAAACCGGGCAGGGGAATATGTGGGCGGCATGGGGATTTCCGCCCGGCATCCGGTCTTTCATTCGGACAGTTCAGACGAACTTTACCGTATCGTGCGCGACATGATGGAACACAACACATTCGGGGCGGCCAATGAACTGCGCAGGAACGGATTGCTGCAGATTTTTTTGTCCGTGGTCTCGCAGGGGGCGCCGGTGGCGGGACAGAATGAGGAGGATAAGGCGAACCGGTATGTGCGCCGGGCGGTGGAGTTTATTCAGCGCAACTATTGCAATCCCATTAAAGTTACGGATGTGGCGGATTATGTTTGCATTAACCGGAGTTATTTATATACGTTGTTTGAAAAATTCATCGGTATGTCGCCGCAGCAGTTTTTGGCGACCTACCGGCTGACGAAAGCGGCGGAGATGCTGATGATTCCGGATTTGCCGGTGGAGAGTATCGCATTGTCCTGCGGCTATCAGGATCCGCTGACTTTTTCCAAGGCTTTTAAGCTGATCAAAGGGGTGTCCCCTTCGGTTTACAAAAAGCAGATGCAGCAGGACGAGAACCGGGTCAACCGGGAGCATTTAAGGCAGGTGGAGGATTTTATTGCGAAGCTTGGGCGTTTGGAAATCGGAGGGGAACCGTAGGACGGTAGCGCCTGCAATCCTGCGTATAACATTTTGACAGCTTCATATAACATCTGCCCCTTTTCCGGGAACGGGGTTTATGGCAGGATAAAGGTAGAAGGGGCGGTCAAAATTGCGGCCCTGCCCCAAGGCAGGCAGAAGGGAAACAGATAACGTAAAACCGTTACAAAAAACGGTAAGGAGGAGAAGGCATGCGGGAACAGTTGTTGCAGAAATTTGGGGAAATTTTTGGGGATACCGCCGGGGCGGGGGTTTATTTTGCACCGGGGCGTGTGAATCTGATCGGTGAACATACCGACTATAACGGGGGACATGTATTTCCCTGCGCGTTGACCATCGGAACCTATGGGGTGGCAAGAAAGCGTCAGGATAAAAAACTCCGCTTTTATTCGGTTAATTTTGAGCGTCTTGGCGTGATTGAATCCGATTTGGACAGTTTGAAGCCGGACAGGGAAGCGGGATGGACCAACTATCCCAAGGGCGTACTTTGGGCGTTTGGGGAGAAGGGTATGCAGGTGACAAACGGGATGGATTTGCTATTGTTCGGCAATATTCCCAACGGTTCCGGGCTTTCTTCTTCCGCATCGGTGGAAGTGCTGACCGGGTCAATCCTGCGGGATATGTATGGCTTTCCGGTGGACAATCAGCAGTTGGCGCTGATCGGCCAGTACTCCGAGAATAAATTTAACGGGGTAAACTGTGGAATCATGGATCAGTTTGCGTGCTCCATGGGGAAAGCGGACAACGCGATCTTTTTGGATACGGCGGATCTCTCCTACGAGTATGCGCCGATCGCGCTGGAGGGGGCGAAGGTTGTGGTGACAAACAGCAAGGTGAAACACAGCCTTGTGAATTCGGCCTACAATCAGAGAAGAAGCGAGTGCGAGACGGCGCTCTCGGAGCTGCAGAGCGTTGTGGACATCAAGGGACTGGGCGATCTGAGTGAAGAGGATTTTGAAAAATATAAATCGGCCATCAAAGACGAAGTGAGAGTGCGCCGCGCAAAACATGCGGTGTATGAAAACCAGAGGACCATCCGGGCGGTGGAGGCGCTGAAAAACAACGATATCAAGCTGTTCGGCGAGCTGATGAATGCTTCCCATGTCTCCCTTCGGGATGATTATGAAGTATCCTGCGANNAACGCGATCTTTTTGGATACGGCGACCATGGTATTTGAGTATGCGCCCATTCATCTGAAAGGGGCGAAGCTGGTGATCTCCTGCAGCAACAAAAAGCGGGGGCTTGGCGATTCCAAGTACAACGAGCGAAGGAGCGAGTGCGAGACGGCGC
>DERU01000088.1:955-1113 GCA_002361095.1 Lachnospiraceae bacterium UBA3332 | reverse complement strand
GAAGGAGCGAGTGCGAGACGGCGCTTGCGGAATTGCAGAAGGTTGTGGATATCCGGACGCTGGGCGACCTGAATGAGGAACAGTTTGAGGCGCATAAAGATGCCATCAAGGACGAAGTGCGCATCCGGCGCGCACGCCATGCGGTTTATGAAAACCAG
>DERU01000088.1:0-641 GCA_002361095.1 Lachnospiraceae bacterium UBA3332 | reverse complement strand
TGCGGTTTATGAAAACCAGCGCACGATCAAGGCAGTGGAAGCTTTGAAAGCCAATGACATTGAGGAATTCGGAAGGCTGATGAACGCTTCCCACGTTTCCCTGCGCGACGATTATGAGGTGACGGGGATAGAGTTGGATACTCTTGTGGAAAAAGCCTGGGAGGTGGATGGCGTCATCGGTTCCAGAATGACCGGGGCGGGTTTTGGCGGCTGTACGGTGAGCATTGTCAAAGACAGCGCCATCGAAGCGTTTCAGGAGCAGGTCGGCAGGGCTTATCTGGAAAAAATCGGTTATGCGGCGGATTTTTATGTTGTGGAAATCGGCAACGGCCCGGTAGTTTTGTGAAATGCCGGGAAGAATGGGAGGAAGCATGATTCAGGAATGCATTCGTGATTTGGTGCGGTATGGGCTTGTCACCGGGCTGGTAAAGCCGGAGGATGAGATTTATACCGTCAATCGGCTGCTGGAACTTTTTTCGTTGGAGGAATATGATTTTTCGTTCGGGGAGCACCCGGAAGGGGAAGAAGAGGAATGGGTGTCAAGGCTGCCGGAAATTTTGGGGAAGATGTTGGATTATGCGGTGGAGAATGGCATTCTGAAAGAAGATGGCGTTGTTTACCGGGATCTTTTTGACACGAAG
>DERU01000283.1 GCA_002361095.1 Lachnospiraceae bacterium UBA3332 | reverse complement strand
TAATCCAGATAAAGCATGGATGCCACCGCGTCCACACGCAGTCCGTCCACATGGAATTCCTTGATCCAAAACAGGGCGTTGGCAATCAGGAAATTTTTCACTTCCGTCTTTCCGTAATTAAAGATCTTGGTTCCCCAGTCGGGATGCTCCCCCAGCCTCGGGTCGGGATGCTCAAATACGGCTTCCCCGTCGAAATCCGCCAACCCATGGGCGTCCCTCGGGAAATGCGCCGGCACCCAGTCCAAAATCACACCGATCCGGTTTCGGTGCAGCTTATTGACCAGATAAGCAAAATCCTCCGGCGTCCCATACCGGGAGGTAGGCGCATAATAGCCCGTCACCTGATATCCCCAGGAACCGTCGAAAGGATGTTCCGCAATGCCCATCAACTCCACATGGGTATATCTGAGTTCTTTTAAATATTCCACAATCCTGTCCGCAAATTCCCGGTAATTGTAAAACCCGTCTTCCGAATTCGGATGTTTCATCCAGGAACCGATATGACATTCATAAATTGCCAGCGGTTCTTTTTTATAATCCTTTGCGTCCCGTTGCGTCATCCACTTCTCATCCGTCCACCGGAAATGTGTAATATCCGTGGTGACGGAAGCCGTGCCCGGACGCAGTTCCGCGTAATTCGCAAACGGATCCGCCTTATAAAGCTTTCTGCCGTCCGCCGCCGTGATGAGGAATTTGTACATTTCCCCCACGCCCACATCCGGAATAAATGTCTTATAAATCCCGCCAGGCCCTAACTTCTCCATCGGATGCCTGTTTTCATCCCAGCCGTTGAAACTGCCCACCACATGTACGGCTGCGGCATGAGGCGCCCAGACGGCAAACATCATGCCCTTTTTCCCGTTCTCTTCCGACAAATGCGCGCCCAGCTTTTTGTAAATGTCGTAATGCGTCCCCTGCGCAAACAAATACTGGTCAGCCTCCGAAATAAACACGGTTTCCTGCCCGTTTTGCGGCACTGCCGCACCCGGTTTCTTTCTCTTTCTCGCCATCGCCATACCCTCCCTTTTTATACATTACAGGCCGATGCCCGCCCCTGTTTTAAATGAAATCCCTTTCCCCCAAAATAATCATATCGTCATCGTCATAACGTTTCCGGAACAGAACATCCATAAAATGACGTACCGAAAAACGCTCCGCATGATCAACGGCCTCGTCCACGATTTCCCGCACTTCCTCCACCGTTACGGCATGGTCGCTGGTCTGCAGATCCTCTATTCTGGTGTGCAGCGCCAGCCTTCCCATCTCATCAATGGAATACTCCTTATTATAAGCGTACTGACATCCGTATTTCACCAGGGTAGCCGTATCCAGCGCCGCTATGTCAAAACGCGCCGTAAAGCATGCCGCCAGCTGCGAACACCTCTCCATCAGTCCGGCCGCCGCCCTCTTGCTGTCCAACAGGAACACAATCACCCCCGTCTGTTCCTGATTCAATGCTTTGGCAAGGTTTTCCGCTCCCTCGTCGGAAAGCTTCCCCCCCTTTTCCACGATTAGCGCCCCGTTGGGAATTTTGGTGATGAGATCCAACGGATTTTTCCCGTTCAGCACATCGCCGCTGACCTTGGCCAGCTTGCCCGAAAAATTCCGGTCCCGCGCCCGCATCAGCTTAACCACGCTTTTCGCCATTTTCATCATGTCCGAGCCGGGCGCGCCTGTAATAATCATATTTCCCGTATAAGCGGAAAGGCTGAGGGAGTCCAACGCCTTCACCAGCTGGCGCATCGCCCCCTTGGTAGGAACAAAAGTGGAAAACAAATCCTTCTCGTCCTGCGTCATATTGCGTTCATGCTCTTCAAACTGCTGTTCCCGGATTCTTTCATGCAATTCCTGCGTATTTCCCGTCCCCGCTGCAGGCTGCGCAGGCGCCTCCTCCTGCAGGCTTTGGCTTTGCGGCACGGCTGCGGCTGCCTGTGGAGCGGCCTGCTGTACCGCGCCCTGCGCAATATCCTCCTGCGGGGATGGTTGCATTTCTGCCTGCGGCGGCTGTGGCGGCTGTACTGCCGTTTCCCCCTGTACCGGCATTTCGGGCTGTGGCGGCATGGCCGCTTGGGGCTGCGCTTCGGATGGAAGGGGCTGCGCGGCCGCCTGCGGCGGCACCGCCTGTGGCGGCACGCCCCCATCCTGTGTCCCCGTGTGCAGTGCCGTCTGCGGTTGTTGTGATTGTGGCTGTTGTGATTGCTGTGGCTGTTGCGGCATTTCCGGCTGCCCGGCCTGCAGCTGTCCTTGTGGTTGCGCCATCACCGGCTGCTGCATTCCCTGCGGCATTGCGGCCTGACGGCGCGCGGCCAGCCTCACTCTCTCCAATTCCAGTAAAACTGCCTGTGCTTCCCTCTGCTTTTCTTCCGCTTCACGTATCAGTTCTTCTATTGTACGTTCTTTACCCGCCGCTAAGCCCGGCTGCTGTCCCGTTATCTCCTGCATTTCCGTTACCGTTTCCTCCATAACACCCTGCGCCGCCGCATTGGCAGATGTCGGCATACCCTCCTTTGTCTCTCCCGACCGGTTTGACTGTCCTTCCCCTGCATTTCTTCTTTGGGATTCCTCCAGCGGCAGCGCTTCCTCCCGCTGCAGTCTTTCCAACATCCCGTCCCGGGAATTCTGGTCAAAATCGTCAAACATGGAGCCGGTCTGCTGCAGCATCCATTTTCTGGTCTCTAATCTGCGTTTCTCTTCGTTCTTCCTGCGAAGATTCTCCCATTCCGCCAACACATCGTCAATGCTCATCTGACCGGTAATCTGTTTCTCCACCGGCTTTTCCTCCGGCAGAGCCATACCGATCTGTCCGTCATATTCCTGTTCCAAAAGCATCGCCATCTTTTCGGTTCTCCCAAAACGAGCGTGTTTGGTTTCCGTATTTGCGTCCGCCGCTTCCTTCGGAGCCGCGTTTTCCGCAGCCGGCCTGCCAAAGGAAACCACTTTCCCTACATTGCGCGCCGCCGGTTCCCTGGGCTGCTCCTGGGCCTGTATTTCTTCCTCTACATCAAACTGGCCGGTGGCCTGTACATCCCATCCGGCGGATGCCTGCATGATCCTTCCCACATCCTCCTGATATTCCGCATCGTCGCCCCCGTACTCCGACCGTCCTATATAGGCATCCTGCGTCCCGTATATCCCTTCTTCCGCATAACTTCCGGTAACCCGTTCATATACCTGCGTATCGGAAAATTTTTGCGAATCCTGTCCGGCCTGTACATCCGTATTATCCGCCAAACCTCCCCCGTATGCCTGCCCGGCTTCAGCGTCCGCAGATTCGTTTCCGTATGTCTGCCCCGTTTCGTAACCGCCCGGATCCGGCCCGTACATCTCCTCATCGGTATAACCGCCATGCTGTCTGTAAAGCGCAAGCTGTCTCGGATCCGGCCCGGCTTTAGGCTCCAATACTTCTTTCATGCTCTCCGCCAGAGCCGCCTGCAAATTCATGGTGTTAAACTTTCCCATATCCATGGTTTTCACCTGAATATCCATATCCTCTTCCCGCTGCGCCCGTTTTTGTCCCTCCCGGGGTTCCTCCTCCCCGGCGGCAGCATCCTCCTGCCTCCCGGACTGCTTTCCGAACATTCTTTCGTAAGCCTGCTGCTGGGCCGGGGAAAGGGGTACATAGCGCATCTTCAATTCCATCGCCTTTGCCACATATTTACCTTCCCCAAACCACAAAATCAGCTGGTCGCACTCCTCCACACACTCCGTGGCCAATCCGACCCGGTGATATAAAAAGGCAAGTTCATATGCCCATTTCTCATTATATTCCCGCTTTTTATATTCCTTCAAAACGGTAATCCGTTCATCCAGGTTGATGTCCTGCGCCTCATAAATTTTGTAGAGCAATATGTATTTATTGTTATCGTTGGGCGCAACCTGTACAAATTCTTTATAATATTCGATCGCCTCCACTACCTGCCCCATCTTAATGGTCAGATCACAGATGGAATACAAAATCCTTCTGTTCTGCGGACTTAATTCATTCGCCAGCAGGAGGATGGCTTTCGCGTCCTCAAACCGCCTGTTCACTTTATAAACGTCGCTGATAATTCCCAGTGTGGACACATTGCGGACTTTCTTCCAGTCAATGATGTCCGCAACCTGCGCGGCTTCCTGAAAACGCCCCTTACGGTTCAACGATTTAATTTCTTCCAGCCGCAGCTTATATTCATATTTATCCAAGGTACTCACCTCATAAAACCCAGTTTTATCACTTTTGTGTATGCGTCTCTTTTTATATGTTATTTCGGCAACTTCAATTGGGCGCACTATTCCACTTTGATTTTTTCACTTTTCTAAGTGTAACATAGGGCATACCTAATGTCAAAGAAAAATCCGGCTTTACATTGCAGTGATTTTTAAGATTTTATGAAGAAAAACGGCGCGCACAGCCGGTCCCAACTATTTGGGCCGGCTCTGGACGGCGCCGTTTTTCCAAAAAATACCTTACGGTTCCATTGCGGAATCCCGCGACGGGCTTTTTTGACGTCTGGAACGTCTGTTGCGGCAATATTGCGCTTTTTTTTCCGAATTTTCCACTTCCCTTTTCAGCTTCCTGTAATTGGCCAGCCGTCCTTTGGGCAGAATCCCCGCCGCAATTGCCTCCTGCACCGCGCAGCCCGGCTCCCCTTCATGGCGGCAATTCCCGAAACGGCACGCTTTCGCCAGCGTTTCCACATCCGCAAATGTCTGCTCCAGCCCTTGCGCGGCATCCCACACACCCAATGTCCGCATGCCGGGCGTATCGATAAAGATCGCTCCGCTGTCATCCAAAATCATCTGCCGGTAAGTGGTCGTATGCCTGCCCTTGCCGTCGTCTTCCCGGATTTCCCCCGTCTGCATCCACTCCTTCCCGGTCAGCGCATTCACCAGACTGGACTTGCCCACACCGGAAGACCCAAGAAACACGATCGTTTTACCGGGCTGCATATAGGCGGCCTTCAGCTTGTCCAGCCCCATTCCCGTCTTTGCGCTGACCGCAATCACCTCCGCCCCGTCTGCAGCCAGAAGCGCCGCCTCCATCTCCTTTGTATAGTCCGCTGCCAAATCCGCCTTTGTCAGCACCACCACCAAACCGGCGCCGGACTGCCTGCCCATCGTCAGATACCTCTCCAGCCTCCTCACATTAAAATCGGCGTTTAGGGACTGCAGAATAAAAACATAATCAAAATTTGCCGCCACCGCCTGCTCCCAATTTCCGAAAGATGACGGATCCAGACGGCAAAAACAGGAGCGCCGCTGCAGCGTCCGCAAAATCCTGCTGTCCCCACACGGATTGTATTCTATTTCCACAAAGTCCCCCACCGTAGGAAACAATTCCTGTTTCCCGTAATAATTTCCGGTTTTCAGCCGGCCGAAAGTATCCCCTGCCGCCTCACAGACCATTTCATAACGCTCTTTGTGCACTGCCGTCACGCGCGCCAGCATATTTTTCCCATTCCCGATTTCCTTTTTCATCTCCGGGGTTGCCCCGTATTTTTCCATGATAAACTCCACTCTGTCTCTCCTTGTCGCATCTAGCCCCAAACAGGCTTTTACACTTTCTCAAAATTCCGCGTTTTCCTTCCTTCTCCAAAAAAGGGCGCAAAAATACCGCAGCAGGCAGCCGTTCGAGGCTGTCCGCTGCGGCAATATCCATGCGCGCCAGAACACACCGGTTTAAAATGGCAATCCGCAAAATCATTCTCACCGATATGCTGTCAAACAGAATTCACGAAAGGTTACTTCCGGGCGGCATGCCCATGCATGCCCCATTTTCAGTTCAGGAAACTGTCACCTCATTTTTCACTGTCATTACTGTTTCCTCCTTTCGCAATGTTTGAATCCTTTTTATTTTATCACCGGTCCGCTTCCGAAGCAACCCATAATTTAAATCCCTTTCCGGAAAAAGTTCCCGCGGGGTTACTTTTCATGGGGCGGGGAAATCTGAGGGAAAGCCGGGAGAGGGGAATCGCCGGGACAGGACGGATGGGNNCGTTCGAGGCTGTCCGCTGCGGCATAATATTCTCCGCGCCAGAGCATGTTTAAAAAATGCTTTCTTCAAACACGCTCTAAAACAGGATTCACGAAAGGTTCCTTCTCCTGACATGTCCCGCATGCCCGGTATCGGTTTTAAAAAACTGCCACCTCATTTTTCTGTGTCATCATACATTCCCCCTTTCGCATCTTTCACGCCATCTGTATCTTTCTGATTTCACTTTATAACGAAGCCCTTACAATGTCAAGCGGAAAATGTTACCCGCCCCGTGAAAAGGTAACAGTTCAGCCCCAAATGATAGCGGCTA
>DERU01000132.1:8409-25473 GCA_002361095.1 Lachnospiraceae bacterium UBA3332 | reverse complement strand
CGCCTTAAGCTGCTGCCATTGGGAACTGAACTGTTACGTTTAATCCTCAGCCGCCGCTTTCCGGCTGTTGATTTTTCGAATCCGTCCCATATCAAATTTCGGCTTTCTGCCATAGGTGTACAGCCCGTTCGTCTCCTGCTCCACATCGTAAAGCTGGGTGTAACAGAACGCGAACATATGCGGATTATCCAACAGCGCATCCGTCAGTCCCTGATAACGCGCAAAAAATTCTTCCTCCGTCTTGGGACCGTCGCCGTAGCCCCAGCTGTTTACGTTCACACCTTCCACATCCCATTTAATGCCGCCATACTCGCTGATAAAGACCGGAACGCCGCGCACCGGCGTCTGCCTGCCCGGATGGGTATCTTTCAGTTCCCCTCCCTGGGAAAATCCTGCGTAAGTCTCCGAAAATTTTTCCGGATCCTGCTCATAATTGTGGAGATCATAAATATCTGTTATCACATGGTAATTACCGCTGGTATCGATACACGGACGCGTGGTATCGAACAGCTTCGTCATCCGGTATGTAACCGCAAGCAAATCGTCATCCTGCCTGCGTCCGGCATAATCCCACGTCTCATTGAACGGACACCAGCCCACGATCGCAGGATGGTTAAAGTCCCGGGAGAGCGCTTCCATCCATTCCGGCAAAAAGTGCTTTAAGCCGTCCGGCGCACTGACATCCAGTCCCCAGTTTCCCTGCTCCCCCCAGACCAGATATCCCATTTTATCACAATGGTACAAAAATCTGGGCTCAAACACCTTCTGGTGCAGGCGCGCGCCGTTAAAGCCCGCATCCAAAGACAACTGAATATCCCGTACCAGTGCTTCCTCCGTCGGCGCCGTATAAATGCCGTCCGGATAAAATCCCTGATCCAGAACCAGGCGCTGGAAAACGGATTTCCCGTTGATCAAAAAGCGTTCCCCGTCCAGTTTGATTTCCCGCATGCCGAAATAGCTGTCCACACGGTCCTGTCCGAAACGAAGTTGCAGATCATACAGCCTGCCGTTTCCTGCCTCCCACAATTCCACCTTTGAAAGAGGAACGGTCAGGACGGCGTTACCCGCGCACACTTTCGCCCGCGCGCTGCCGCAGCTTTCTCCCCCGTAAAAAGCCTCCGCTTCCAGTTCCCCATCTCCCTTTGTCACCGCTTTTACCGTAACCGTGCCGTCCGCAATATTGGGATAATACTGCACGCTTACAATATAATTCTTTGGTACAAACTCCATCCATACTGTCTGCCAGATTCCCGTAGTCCGGGTGTAATCGCAGCCGCTGGAATAAAACAGGCTCGCCTGCTTGCCTTTGGGCTGCCTGCCGCTTCTCGTATCGTCTTTGGCGTAAACGGTCAGCCTGTTGACTCCCTCTGCCGCCAGCGCCGTAATGTCCAGACAAAAAGAAGTATAGCCGCCCCGATGCCTCCCGGCCTCCTGTCCGTTCACCCACACACGGCAGTCATAGTCCACCGCGCCGAAATGAAGCAAAACCCGGCCTGCCAGCTGTTCTTTTGTGAGCGACACTTTCTTCTGATACCACACCGCTGCCATAAAATCCTTGTAGCCAATACCGCTCAGGTCACTTTCCGGACAGAAAGGTACCGTAATCCTGCGGTCAAATCCATCCTGCTCATAAAGCTTGCGGTCTATTCCACTGTCGCCGAAATCAAAAGCAAAATCCCACTCTCCGTTTAAATTCATCCAATCTTCCCGCTGCATCTGCGGCTGCGGGTGTTCCGGTCTGGGTATTGTATGCATATAAAATTCCTCCTTCCGCCGTAAACAGGCATCCAAACGCTTCACTATCCCCAGTATAATCCTTTTTTCCGGAAAATCCATGCAAAATACGCTTACAAATGTACAAAATAGTGCTATACTAATGACGAAAGTTTTTCCTGACAGCATCCCGCTGCAGCCAACCCGACTTATGCGTAAAAAGGAGTATACCATGACGGCAACACAGGAATCCTATAGCCCATGCAGGGAACAGTTTGCCCTTTACACAGGCCCGTCCTCCCCCTGCTTTACCCCGATTCTGGCCGGAATTACCAATCCGGATCCCTCCTATGAAATCCGGCGTCCCTGCGGGGACTGCTATGTCTTTGAATATGTCCTCTGCGGCAAAGGACATATCCACTACAGGCAACAGGAGTTCCTTGCGGAAGCGGGGGATGCCTACCTTCTCTGTCCCGGCGAATACCAACACTACTACTCCGACAGGCAGGATCCCTGGAAAAAAATCTGGTTTAATGTAAACGGCAGCCTGGTTCGCCATCTGCTCACAGACTACGGCTTGGATTCCGTTTCCAAAATTACCTCTTTCCAAAACCCCAAATACCTCTACGCCATTTTTTCGGCCATCGAAAAAGAGCCGGTTCACTGTACGGATGAACTGGCCCTCCATTTGCACCGGCATATCCAGGCGCTGTCCGCCCATCTGGGAAACCATATCGCCGCCCCCACACAGGCTGCTGCCATGAAAGATTATATTGAGCATAATCTGACCCTGCCCATCGGAATCGACGATATCGCCGCCCATGTGCATCTGTCCCGTTCCCGGGCAATCCACCTCTTCCGGGACGTGTATCATGTCACACCCTACAGCTATTACCTCTCCCAAAAGCTGGAACTTGCCCAGACCCTGCTGAAACGCACCCACCTGTCCGTGCAGGAAATTTCCGACCGCCTGGGCTTTTCGGACTACCACCATTTTTCCGGTTTTTTCAAGAAAAACTGCGGTCTCTCCCCGACGCAGTACAGGGCGCTCTGACAGCATCCGAAGCCGCCCTGCCGGTTCACATTTCATTTAATAAGCCGGAAATGCCCTTTTCCTTAAAAATCTTTTTATAATAACCAATTTCGTCCCGGATAATGCCGTCGATTGCACGCATACCCAAAAGTTCCACCGGCGCTTTATCGTCCGTCAGGATCAAACTGCCTTTTTCGCAGGGCTCCAGGGTATCGCAGACCCTCTCCATCATGGCTTTGAACTGCAGGTCCGTGAGCCGCTGCGCCCGGACGGCCAGCACGTCGGCAATCTGCGGATTTTGCGAAGCGAACAGTTCCCGGTTGGTGGAACCTGTCACATTGACGGTATACACCGTGTCGAAAACACTGGAAATCGTATCCGCCAGATAAGCATTGATACTGCCCTCTTCCCCGGACTGCATGTTCATATTCACCACCATCACACCGTTCTCCTTCAGATGCTCCCGCACCATCGTAAAAAATTCCACGGACGACATTTGAAAGGGAATGGTGATGTCCTGATAGGCATCCACCATGATCACGTCATACTTTTTGTCCACCGCCTGCAGATAGGCGCGCCCGTCATAGGTCGTCACCTCCACACTGTCCGGAAGCGCAAAATATTCCCGTGCCAGACCGGTAATACGCCGGTCGATTTCCACCCCTTCCACCGTAATGCCGTCAAAATATTCCATACACTGGCGTGCATAGGTTCCGGTTCCCATTCCCAGAATCAAAACCTCCTGTCCGCCATTTTCCGGCAATGCCCCGGCGGAAACATCCTGCCGTCCGCCGGACGCCGTCCCTGCGCCGCCTGCCATCAGCGGGGCGGCCAACGCGTAATCGTAATACATCCCTGTCAGGGAATCGTTTTTCATAAAAATAGACTGCACGCCGAACAACACATTGGTAGACAAAATGACGCTGTTGTCGTTTTCTTTTACCTGTAAATAGTTGTAGATGGATTCCCCCTCATAAGCGAGGTTCTCTTCCCAAAACGCAAAGCTGTCCGAATGGCCGAACACGCTGCACAAAACAAACAGGACGGCCGCCGCCGCGCATCCTTTGCGGTTTGCCTTTTTACTGATAAAATAAAGGAGGCCCAAAAGAAGCAGTACGCCGGAAAAAATCAGGAACGTGACCGCAGTCCCTGCCGCCGGTATCGTCACAAAAGTCGGCAGGAAGGTACCGATAATGCTGCCGATGGTGTTAAACGCCCCCAGCGCACCCACGATCTTGCCGCTGTCCTCCAGACTGCCCATCGTATATTTGGCCAGGGACGGCGTCACCGTTCCCAGCAAAAACAGCGGAAACACAAAAATCACCATACAGGCAATAAACGCCGCCAATACCAGAAAGTGATTGCTCACCGTCAGGATCAAAAGTCCCGATACGCCTAAAATCACGTATTTTCCCACCAGCGGAATCGCCGCAATCCACACTGCCGCGACCAAAATCCGCAGGTAAAGCCGGTCCGGATCCGGATTTTTGTCCGCACTCCGCCCGCCCCACACGTTCCCCAGCGCCATGGCAATCATAATCGTGCCGATGACTATGGTATATACAATCTGGGAAGAACTGAAATACGGCGCCAAAAGTCTGCTGGCTCCCATCTCCACCGCCATCACGCTCATGCCCGCAAAAAATTCCGTCATGTACAAATACTGCTTGTTTTTCAAAATGCCTTCCATCCGACTCCCTTTCCGCCGGCGCCAACGGCCCTACTGCCCCAAACGCCGCACCGTTCAGAATAAAATGCGGCAGCTGCCGTTCTCCAAAACGGCTTCCGCTGTCCGGCCCATGCAGCGCACGTTCACGCGGCCATACTTCTTTTCGTAACCGTTATGCACGCATTCCACCCGCAGCACATTATCCGCGTCCAGGCTGCAGCGGTATTGGTTGTATGCGCCGTCCCGGTATGTGAAATCCTCTCCGTTGTCCTGAAAATGGTCCCACTGCCCCTCGCCGGGAAATACCTCCAAAAACAGCGTGGAATCGTTGTCAATTTCATTGACATAACGCTGTTTTTGCCACACCGGAAGAATCGTTCCCGCTTTCACATACAAAGGACACAGATCCAGCGGCGCGTCCCGCAAAATATACCTGCCGCCCTCCATCTCTTCCCCGGTCCAATAGTCATACCATTTCCCGGCCGGCAGATACACCATTTTTTCCCTTTCCCCCTGATTGACCACGGGCGCGGCCAGCAGACGGTCTCCTACCATAAACTCACTGTTTAGGCTGCGCGCAGTCCGGTCTTTTTCGTAATGCAGCACCAGCGGGCGCATGATCGGCATTCCAGTTTTTTCCCCTTGGAAAAAAAGATCATAATAATAGGGAATCAAATGATAACGCAGTTCCACTGCCTTACGGTATATCTCTATCGTTTCCCCGTCAAACCGCCAAGGCTCCTGATACCGGGTTCCCATCGCGGAATGGTTCCTGAAAAGAGGGGAAAAACAGCCCACCTCCACCCAGCGGCACAACAGTTCCTTTGTACAGTCAGAGCCAAACCCGCCCACATCGGTACCCACAAACGCCATACCGCTCAACCCCAGATTGCACAGCTGGGGAATGGCCATCTGCAGATGCGCCCATATACTGTGGTTATCCCCGGTCCAGGCGGTACTGTATTTCTGTGTGCCCGCATAACAGGCGCGGGTGATCACGAACGGCCTTCTGCCGTCCAATTCCCTGAGTCCCCGGTAAGTCGCTTTCGCCATATTATGCCCGTAAAGATTGTGCATCCGCGCATGATCCGCCTTTTCATCCTCATCGGTAAAAACCACATCCTGCGGCAGTTCCCCCCGGAAGCTGGCGGGTTCGTTCATATCGTTCCAAACCCCGCGCACGCCCTTATCCAGCAAAAACTTCTGGTTCTGTCCCCACCAGTCCCGGACCTCCTGATTCCCAAAGTCGGGATAGACCGCATCTCCAGGCCATACGGCGTTGACATATACTTCCCCCGCAGGAGTGGTCGCAAAATACCCTTTTTCCACCCCGGTATCATAAACCGGATACCCGGGATCCCGTTTTACGCCCGGATCCATAATGGTTACAATCTTGAATCCGTCTTTTTGCAGACCGGCAATCATCTCCTCCGCCTGCCCAAAACGGTCCGGGTTCCAGGTAAAGACGCGGTATCCGTCCATATAGTCGATATCCAGGTGAATCGCGTCGCAGGGAATGCCGCACTCCCGCATTTTCTTTGCAACGCCCTCCACTTCCTCCCGGCTCATATAACTCCAACGGCATTGCTGGTATCCCAGCGTCCACTTCTGCGGCAGGGGCGTGGTTCCCGTCAGATAGGTATACCCGCCGATCACTTCCGGCATGCTGTTCCCTGCAATCAGGTAATAATCCAGATTCCCGTTCTGCGCGCCGTAATGATAATAAGCGTCGGATTCTTTTCCCATATCAAAAACCGTGCGGTACGGATTGTCAAAAAACAGCCCGAATACGGCATCGCTTCTCAAGGTGATAAAAAACGGAATGGACTTATACAGGGATTTAAAATTGTCCATCTGCGGAGCCGGGTCATCCGTGTTCCACATCACATACTCATAGCCGCGCTTATTCAAAAACCCTGTCTTATCGCCAAGCCCATAAAAAGCTTCGTCTCCTTCCATCTGTTTGCAAACCGCAAACCCGCCGTCCCCCTCTTCCTCTGCGGCGTGTCCTTCCGCTTCCAACAGCTTTTTCATTTCTTCACTGGCCCGCACAATCGGTGTTCTCTCCCCCCGATAGTCCCGGCAAAGCACCGTGCCGTCCGCCCGGTAAAAATCCACCAGGAATCCGTCAAAAACCTTTGCGGTAACGGCCGCAGTGGAAACCGAAACCGCGCCCTCTTCTTCTTTTACCGAAAACTTTGCCGCAGCCGCCTTATTTCCCTCAATGGCTTTGGAACGGTGGGCGTCGCTTACAAACCCCGCAAACACATTCAAAATGTTATCGGTAATAACCTCGATTCTGCCGTCCATTTTCTCAAAATGGAAACGTACCAGATTCCCGTCTTTTTCATACGAAAGCAGTTTTCCAAAATTCACCGTCAATTCCTCCCGTAAAGCGCACAAAGCGTCCTGATTTGTTTTGCCAGTTCCTTTGTCGTATCTTCCCTGGTCATCCTCCACCGCCAGTTGGTTCCCAGTGTGGAGGGGAAATTGATCCTTGCCGAATTGTCCAGCACAAGGTAGTCCTGAATGGGGATCACGCACATTTTTGCCACGCTGGAAACCGCCGTGCGCACCAGTTCCCTCACCAGTTCCTCGTCCGTCTCGTTCATCCTGTTTAAGTACACGCGCAGCGCCTTTTTCTCCGCTTTTGTAATGCTGCCAAGCCATCCCAGCGCCGTCTCGTTGTCGTGGGTTCCCGTATAGGCCACACAATTGGGTTCATAATTGTGGGGCAGATAATCGTTGGCGCCGCTGGAATCCCTCGCGTCAAACGCAAACTCCAATACTTTCATGTTGGGATAGCCGCTGTCGGCCACCAGCTTGCGCACGGTGTCCGTCATATAGCCCAAATCCTCGGCAATGATATCTTTTTCACCCAACCGGCTCTTCAACACCTGAAACAATCCGATACCCGGCCCTTTTTCCCAATGTCCGTTTACCGCCGTCTTATCCCCTGCCGGAATGGAAAAATATTCGTCAAATCCGCGAAAATGGTCGATACGTACCACATCGTAAAGTGTAAAACAATTGGCAATTCGCCGCACCCACCAGTCATATCCCGTTTTCTTATGGTACTCCCAGCGATAGAGCGGATTTCCCCAAAGCTGGCCGTCTGCAGAAAACCCGTCCGGCGGGCAGCCTGCCACCGCCGCAGGCCTGCGGCTCTCGTCCAACTGGAACAATTCCGGGTGCGCCCACACGTCCGCGCTGTCATAAGCCACATAAATCGGAATATCGCCAATGATCCGGATTCCCTGCCCGTTGGCATAAGCCTTCAGCTTCAGCCATTGTTTAAAAAACAAATACTGCAGCCACGCGTAAAAACGGATCTCCTCCTCATAATGGTTCCGGTAATACCACATCGCATTGTCCCAACGGTACCGGATATCTTCCGCCCATTGGTCCCAGCTTTCCCCGCCGAACACATCCTTGACCGCCATGAACAGGGCGTAATCGTCCAGCCACCAGCCGTTTTCCCTGCAAAATGTCTCAAACGCTTCGTCCTGCACTTTTTGGCTTCTCTGAAACGCCTTTTTCAGAAGGGGCATCCGGTTTTTGTACAGCTTGCCGTAGTCAATATCCCTCTCGTTATCCCCCATATCGCAGTTCTTTACTTCCGCCCTGGTCAAAAACTTTTCTTTCACCAGTTCCTCCAGGTCGATAAAATACGGATTGCCCGCATAAGTAGAAAAGGACTGGTACGGGGAATCCCCGTAACTGGTAGGCCCCAACGGCAAAATCTGCCAGTAATGCTGCCCCGCTTTTTTCAAAAAATCCACCCAGCCGTACGCTTCCTTGGAAAAACAGCCAATCCCGTTGGGCGACGGAAGGCAAAACACCGGAAGCAAAATCCCGCACTCTCTCATTGTAAACTCCTCCATATTATATAATTTCTATCATAACCGTTCAGACAAGCCTGCTCTGTTATCGCAAACAGCAAACCAAAGCAGCCCTTTCCCATTATCTCCCATTATACCGATAAAACAGCCCGCAGTCTATACAAAATCCTTCTGCAACGCAAAAACAATTTTCCCAAAAGTTACCCGTTATTTTCCTGTCAGTTGGTTATATAAAACTTCTATCTCTTTCCGGCCTGCCATTTGTTCCGAAAATGCGCTGGCGCTGCCTGCGGCAATTCCCATATAAAACGCATGCGCATAATCCTGCTTTTCCATAAAGCCTGCCATGAACCCGGCGACCATGGCGTCCCCTGCGCCCACCCCGTTGACCAGTTGTCCTTTCGGCGCGGGTGCGTCATAAATTTTACCGTCCGCCGCTGCCAGCACCGCGCCTTCCCCCGCAAGGGAAACCAGCACATTTTGCGCGCCCTTCTCCCGCAGCTTTTGGGCATAAGGCGCCGCCTGTCGTCTTTGGTTGATTTCCACTCCAAAAATGCCTCCCAGTTCATGGTGGTTTGGCTTAACCAAAAACGGCCGATAAGAAAGCGCATGCAGCAGCAAATCCCCGGAAGCGTCCAACACGGTCCGCACGCCCCTGCCGCAGAGACTTTCCATGATTTTCTGATAAGTGTCATCCGGCATGGACGCCGGAATGCTGCCGGATAAAAAGAGAATATCCTGCCGCCCCAAAGCCTGCAGCCGCCCCATCAATTCCCGGAATTTTTCATCGCTGATCCGGGGCCCCTGCCCGTTAATTTCCGTGCCCTCTATCGACCTAAGTTTTACGTTAATCCTCGTAAGCCCCTCCTCCAGCCGAATCAGCCCGTTTCGGATCCCAAAGGCTTCCAGTCTGCGTACCACTTCCTCCCCGGTAAATCCTGCCACAAATCCCAGCGCCGTACTCGGTATGCCCAGATTTTTGAGCATTATTGATACGTTGATCCCTTTTCCCCCCAAAAGCAGCGATTCCGAATCGGTGCGATTGGTAATTCCCGGCCTAAAATCCTCCACGGATACCAGGTAATCCAGCGAAGGATTCAATGTTACCGTATAAATCATCCCTTTCCCTCCTGTATGCTTTCCGTCCATAAGCAGCCTTTTTGCAAAACAACACCGTTTTATCCATAACCAAAAACCTGCCGTTTTTGCGTATATCACAAACCTTTCGCAGCATTATCGCGCTTCACACTTTTTTCGCATTTTTATCGCACTTTTCTCACAAATTCAAAACAAATCCATCACACTTTTTCCCTATACTGTACCCATGAAAACAAAAAAATAATTTGCAATCCACAAGCTTGTGTACGCGCGGCATCCGCAGGCTTGGAAGAAATAGAGAGCCGCGCAGAAATGAGGAGAAAAATGACAGAATTTAACAACTACGAAAACACCAACCAGAGTTATGCATACAACACCCCCGGCAGCCTGCAAAACATTCCGGAGACTTCCGGCCCCCGCAAACGCAGGAAAGACGGCAGGACGGCCCGGACAGTGAAAAAGATCGGCGCGATCACGCTCAGCGCGGTTTTGTTCGGCTCGGTGGCGGCCGGAACTTTCCAGGCTGTCAATACCCTGACCGGGTACGCCCCCGCCGCAAACACCAATGCCAACGCCAACGCAGAATCCGGCAGCAGCGCCTCCGTACCCAACGCATCCGGCAGTCCCGCAAATCCGGAGCGGAGCGTTTTGCAGACGCTTTCCCCTTCCGGGAGTACTGCCGCCAAAGGAAGTCTGGATGTATCCGATATTGCGGCTTCCGTAATGCCGTCCATCGTTTCCATCACCAACCGTTCCGTGCAGGAAATCCAGAATTATTTCAGCTTTTTTGGCCGCGGGACACAGTCGCAGACATTGGAAACCGAAAGCGCCGGATCCGGCTTTATCATCGGACAGAACGCGGAGGAATTGCTGATTGCCACCAACTACCATGTCATTGAGAACGCAAAAACCATCTCCGCCTGTTTCATTGACAATGAAGCTTACGAAGCCAACGTAAAAGGCACGGATCCCGGTAACGACCTTGCCGTCATCGCCATTCCGCTGGAGAGTATCTCCTCCGACACGATGTCGCAGATTAAAGTGGCCTCCATCGGCGACTCCAATGCGCTCAGGGTCGGTGAGCAGGTTGTGGCAATCGGAAACGCTTTGGGATACGGCCAGTCCGTCACCACCGGCATTGTGAGCGCCACCAACCGCACCATTCAGACAGAACAGACCTTCACCGGCACAGCGGCTGACACGGATGATGCCCCTTTCTATATCCAGACCGACGCCGCCATTAACCCCGGCAACAGCGGCGGCGCCCTTGTCAATATGAACGGCGAGGTCGTAGGCATAAACTCCGCCAAAATAGGCGGCTCCAACATTGAAGGAATGGGATATGCCATCCCTGTCTCCAGGGTTTCCGATATCATCGAGACTCTGATGAACGAAACCACCCGCACCGTTGTCGCGGCAGAAAAAAGAGGCAGCATCGGTATCTCCGGTATTTCCGTAGACGCAAGCGTCAACCAGGCCTACGGCATTCCTGTGGGCGCTTACATTGCGGAAATTACCGAAGGAGGAGCGGCCGAAGCGGCAGGCCTCCAAAAAGGTGAGGTGATTGTCGGTTTTGACGGCAAATCCGTCACGGGTATTGAGGAGTTAAAAGAAAGGCTGCAATACTATGCCGCAGGCGAAACTGTGGAACTTGCCCTCAAAGTGCCCGGTTCCGGCGGATATGTGGATAAAACCGTATCCGTCACCTTAGGGCAGGCTCCCGCTGCCAAAGAAAGCGCACAGCCGGAAACCGAAACTGCCGTCCCGGACTTTAACATCCATTGGTGACCATAAATATCCAAAAAGAGGTTCCCCCGCCGGGAACCTCTTTCATTGCCTCTATGATATACGGCACATCTTTCTTATACATCCAGATCCTGTGCTTTGATATACTCCATAATGTCACCGACTGTGGAGAATTTCTCCAGATCTTCAGAAGGAATCTCAATGCCATATTCTTCTTCAAAAGCCATAACAAGTTCAAAAAGATCCAGGGAATCTGCCTGAAGATCGTCTTTAAAAGAAGTATCTTCCGTGATCTCAACATCTTCCAGATTCAGCTGCTCACGAATAATATCTGCTATTTTTTCCAACATTCTTATACTCATCTCCTTTCCCGCAAATTTTATTACGTGCATTGTCAACAAGAGTATATTATCTGCCATACCGATTGTCAACTGTTTTGCATGGTTTTCAAAATAAAAAGTATTACAACCGTTACTTTTCACGGGGTGGGGAAGGGTTTGTGCCAGACCGGAGGGCGCGGACGGACATTTTCCGGAAGCCATATCCAAAACGGAGAAATCCCCCAAATCCGGCCATATCGTCCGCATCTGTCAGGGCTCCTCCAACAGGCTTTGGTAAATTTCCCGTCTGCCGACCCCCCGGTCCTTTGCGGCCTGTTTCATCGCCTCTTTGCGCTCCATACCCTGCTGCTCGTACAGCCGTACATGTTCGGCCACAGACAGGGATTTCCATTCCGCCTGCCTCTCCTTCTTTTTCCGCTCCCGGTCCCTGCCTTCCACGACCAGCACATACTCCCCGCGCGGTTCCTTCTCCCTGTAATAAGAAACCGCCCCCTCCAGCGTGGTGGGCCAAACTTCCTCAAATTTTTTTGTCAGTTCCCGGCAAACGGCAAGCCGCCGCTCCCCCAGAACCCCATACAATTCCTGCAGTGTGCGTTTCAGCCGGTGCGGGGCTTCATAAAAAATCATGGTCCTGGACTCCTCCCGGCATTCCTCCAGGACCTCCGCCTTTTCCTTTTTATCGGAAGGCAAAAATCCCTCAAAACAAAATCTTCTGGAGGACAGGCCGGACAAGGTAAGCGCCGTGATGCAGGCACAGGCTCCCGGAAGGCTTGTCACCCGGATTCCGGCTTCCTGACACATTTTCACCAGCGTTTCGCCGGGATCCGATATGGCGGGAGTGCCCGCATCCGTCACCAGCGCCACGTTTTTCCCCTCCCGCAGCTGCGCCACCAAAGCCTGCGCCTTTTCCACTTTATTATGTTCATGGTAGCTGGTCATGGGGGTACGGATCCCGAAATGATTTAAAAGTTTAATACTGTTGCGGGTATCCTCCGCCGCGATTAAATCCACACTGCCCAGCGTTTCCACAACGCGCATCGTCATGTCCTGTAAATTTCCGATAGGCGTCGCACATAAATACAAAATTCCCGTCATCCTTATCCCCGCTTTTCGTTTTTTCCGGATATGAAACCTTTGGATGCCGCACACGTGCAATCCTACAAACCCGGAATTTTAATTTCCAACCGTTCCCTCTACCCGTTCCCTGTGCGCCGTCCATTCTGCGCTGTGCAGTCCCCCTTCTGTATAACGGTTGGCCGCATTCCAGAGAATCCATTCCTCATAACCCGCATCATATACCGCCTGTATCTGCTCCCGGATTTGCTGCGGCCCGTATTGGATATGCCCCTTCACCCATGTGGCCGTAAAATCCTGCAGCCATGGCCGCACATCCGCACGCACTCCGGGAAGCGGCGTCAGTCCGGCAATCTCTTCTTTCCCCAAATCCCCTGCGTTTTGGGCTTCTCCCAAAACCTCCGGCAGCGCCGCCGTTTGCGCCCTGTCCGGCCCCAAATCATTTCCGGAAACCGTACCTTGAACCTGGCTTTCATCCGTGTACGCCGTCCCGTCCGGCTCCATTACCCCAGCCAACACCTTTTTGGACGCCTGCATCGCCGCCAGCACAGTCTGATAAGGCTGTGCGTCGGGTACCGGTATATTGTAGTTATAAGGCCCGTAGTGGGACGGATACACCATCGGGCTCAAATAATCCAAGTGCTGCGCCAGGGCCAAATAGTCCTGTCCCACAATCTGCTGATCCAGCGCGGAATCAATCACAACGCCATAAACGTCTGCAGATACCGCCGCCCCCACTTTATGTAAACGCTGCGCAGCATATTGCGCAAACCCGGTGATCACTTCCGTTTTTTCTTTTCCCTCCGCCTGCGCGCCGAAATCTACCTGTTTCATTCCTCTGTCCGTAGAAAACCGGATATAATCAAACTGTACCTCGTCAAACCCAAGGTTTACGGCCCCCTCCGCGATCTCCAGCAGATATTCCCAAATCCGCTCTTCATAAGGGTTGACCCATGCCTGTCCGCTTTTATCCCTAAAAATCGTACCGTCGGCATTGTGCAGGCTCCATTCCGGTTTTGCCTCGGCCAGATAAGGATCCTTAAACGCCACAATCCGGGCAATCAGATAAATACCTTTCTCTTTACACTTACGCACCAGTTCCGGCATGTCCCTGACATACCGCTTGACCGAGCCGATTTCGCCGGCGGTGGGCGCGCCCATGTCGCAGGTCACATATCCCTCGTCATTTTTGATGTCTATCACCATGGCGTTTAATTCGGTCCGTTCCACCAGGGCGATCAGGTTATCCATGTTGGCTGTCCCTGCCATCGGGCCGGTCACGTAAATCCCGCGGACTTTCGGCCGCTGGATCCCTGTGTCTTGCTCCTGCACCGTTTCCTGTAGGTTTTGTTCATTGCCTTCTTCCCGTTTTTCTCCGTCCGGCCCGGGTGCCGCAGCGTCCTCCTGCGCTTCCTCCTGTCCCGATGTCCCGGACCCGTCCTGCGTCCCATCGGTTTCCTGCGCTGCAGGGCCGCTCTGTCCTCCGTCCTCCTGCGCCGCCGAAACATTGTCCTTCGTCTCTGCCGCCTCCCGCGAAACCACCTGCATCGCTTCTTTACACCCTGCCACCGACAAAAACAAAATCACAGCCGTTAACCATGCCAGCCTCTTTTTCATCCCAACCTCCATGTAACATATCCGCCCATTAAAATTGCCGCGCGATGGGGCGGATACCTGCTGCCACCACGTTTTCTCTCGGTCTGCGCACCAGATGCGCAGACCTGTATAAACGGTTACCGTAATATCCTAATATCCGTAAATCCGGTCAATTTCTTCCGTATACACCCCCGGCCTTTCATAAATGACCAGCGGCTTTTCCACCTGCAGCCTGGGTTTTCCTCCCCGCACGGCCTGCACAAGCACCATATTCGGTTCCTTATCTGCAAACGGGTACACCAATTGCATCCGCTTGGGCTCTAACCCGCAGCCTGACAGCGTCACCATAATTTCCGCCAGCCGAAAAGGCCTGTGTACCATAAAAAAGCTGCCTCCGCAAACCAGCAGTTTGGCTGCGGCATGTACCACATCCTCCAGCGTACACAAAATCTCATGTCGGGCGACCGCCTTTGGTTCTTCCGGATTGGCCAATCCGTGCTGTCGAATCATATACGGAGGATTGCTCGTCACAACGTCAAAAGAAGCAGCCGCAAAAAGATCACCTGCTTCTTTGATATCTCCCTTTAAAATATCAATTTTCCCCTGCAGACCGTTGAGCGCCACACTGCGCCGCGCCATGTCCACACTCTCATCCAAAATCTCCAGCCCTGTCAGACGGGACGCTTTTGTGCGGCCTGCCAAAAGAAGGGGGATAATTCCGGTTCCGGTTCCCAAATCCAGTACTGTTGCCCTGGGCTTTATACGGTCTTTCGCAAAACCGCAAAGCAAAACCGCATCCATCCCAAAGCAAAATCTCCCCGGGTTCTGGATAATCCGGTATCCGTTGCGCTGTAAGTCATCCAGCCGCTCCCCGCTGCGCAGATCCCCCGCTTCCCCGGCAGATGTGCCGAAGCGCTTCCCGTCTTTTCCTCGGTCAGCCATGCAAATCCTCCCGGGCTTTAATCATCCAGCTTGGACTTTCCAGCCTTTTTTTCTTCCTTCTCCAGCATCTCCAACTCCCGCAAATCTTTCTCGTCCGCATTCTCGCTTCTGCGCGCGCGCCCATGCTTTCTCTTAAACCGAAGCTGTTCCACCCGGTACTCGTGTATCTCTTTCTCGTCGTCCACATCCACAATCACCTTGACAAGCTGGCGCAGTACGTTGACGGAGGATACCTCGCCCCTGAGTCCGTCGTCCGTGGTCACGTAATCGCCCACATTGGGGAGCCTGCGGTTCAAATCCTCGTAAGTCTCCTCCTCATGCTTTAAGCAGCACATCAGCCTGCCGCACACTCCGGAAATTTTAGTGGGGTTTAAGGAAAGGTTCTGCTCTTTGGCCATCTTAATGGATACCGGAATAAACTCCGACAGATGGTTGTGGCAGCATAAAACCCTGCCGCAGATGCCCACGCCGCCCAGAATCTTCGTCTCATCCCGCACCCCGATCTGGCGCAGTTCAATTCTGGTCTTAAACACACTGGCCAAATCCTTTACCAGTTCCCGAAAATCAATACGCCCGTCCGCCGTAAAGTAAAACAATACCTTATTATTATCAAACGTATATTCCGCATCAATGAGTTTCATTTCCAGCCCATGTTTGGCAATTTTTTCCTGGCAGATGCGGAAAGCCTCCTTTTCCCGGATTTTGTTACCCGCCTCCTGCTCGTCGTCGCGCTCCGTCGCCACACGCAGCACCGGCTTCAAAGGCTGCACGACCTTGGACTCCTCCACATCGCGTATATCTCCCACCACAGTGCCGTACTCCACACCGCGTGCCGTCTCCACGATCACATGGTCTCCCCTTTTTACCTGAAAATGCAGCGGGTCAAAATAATAAATCTTCCCCGCCGTCCGAAAACGCACCCCAATTACTTTCATGCTCTGTCAACCTCCCGCCTGCGGATATCCGCAGGCCATCCGGCCTTGGCCGGGCCTATCCTTTAGGAATTCTCCTGTATGGTCAAAAGCAGAAGTTCCATCGTCAAATCAAAACTGACATTCGCCGACAGTCTGGACTTCGCCTTATCAAGGGCGCGCAGGATCGTCTCGATGCCCTCGTAGGAACTCCGGTCGGCCACCTTCTTAATATACTGTATTTCCTGCCGGAAAATCAAGTGGTTTGCGTCATTCAATGCCTTGAACATCAAAATATCCCGGTACCAGATGGAAAGGATATCCAAATAGTCGCTCACATCCAGCTGATACTCCGAAATTTTCCTGATCGCCGCCACAATCTCCGAAATTTCCATCTCATTGATGTATTTTAACAGCGTCACCGCCTCTTCCCGCACATTCTCAAACTCCTCGCTGGTGGCAAGAAGCTTCGCCCGTCCGATATTGCCCCGCGCAAAGGCGGTGCAGACCTCCGCTTTATAATCCGGAATCTGCAGCGTTTCCATCAGATATTTGCGCACCGCCTCGTCCTTGACCGGACGCATATGAAGCACCACACACCGGCTCAGAATCGTGGGGAGCAGCGTTTCGATACTGCTTGTCATGATAATGATCACACCGTATTGGGGCGGCTCCTCCAGCGTCTTGAGCAGCGAGTTCTGCGCCTGCACGGTCATCTTTTCCCCCTCGCTGATCAGGTAAATCTTATATGGCCCCTGGTACGGCTTGATCCCTATATCCTGATTGATCTGCGTCCGGATATCGTCCACACCGATGGAATTTGGCTTTTCATGCACCAGCCGGATGATATCCGGATGGTTGCGCGAAAGCGCCTGCTTACAGGAATGACATTCCTGACAGGGCTCTTCCCCGCCTTTCTCACACTGCATCGCCATGGCGAAAACTTTTGCGATGAACTCTTTTCCCGAATTACGCTCCCCGTTAATGATATATGCATGGGAAATCTGTTTCGTCCGAAGCGCCGTCTGCAAATGCTCCCGAATTTGTTCCTGCCCGATAATGTCCGTAAACCCTGCCATATTTTACCTCATTTCCGCGC
>DERU01000132.1:7919-8081 GCA_002361095.1 Lachnospiraceae bacterium UBA3332 | reverse complement strand
GAAAATTTCAATTTTCAATCTTCTGCCTCCCTTTTTCCCCATATCCTTCCGCAAAACCGCATTTTTGGCCGCCGCATACCCGGCAGATCTGCTGTGCTGCCGCAAGTCCCAGATGAGGCTACATCCGTTCACGGATATAAACCCGAATCTCCTCCAGGCAAT
>DERU01000132.1:7410-7561 GCA_002361095.1 Lachnospiraceae bacterium UBA3332 | reverse complement strand
TGCAAGCACCCGGTTTTCAAACCTCCTGCAGACCTTCGCCTCCCGTATATGTTCCTCCGAGAAATCTTCCTCGTCCGCCAAAAAACGCCGGCACATCTCCGCATACTTGGGCGCATCCTGTGCCTTTTCCCGATCCAGCGCCCGCTGCAGG
>DERU01000132.1:0-7075 GCA_002361095.1 Lachnospiraceae bacterium UBA3332 | reverse complement strand
TCCAGATCCAGCGCCCGCTGCAGGCGCATACCGTCCTCCAGTTCCACCAAGATGGGAACCAGCGCTTCCTCCCCGAAATAGCGCCGCATCGCCCGATACGATTCCAATGTCCCCACCAGCAGGTAATTCCATTTTGCCAGATCAATCTGTCCGTCGTCTACCGTAAAATAATTCCAAATCCCCAAAACGGTATGATAGGAGCGCAGTTCGATCAGCTTCCCTTCCCGCCGTATTTTCTCCAGTCCTTCCTGATCGGTGAAAAAGTAATCCACACCGTCCTTTTCCCCGCTGCGCACCGGTCTGGTGGTATAGGGGGTCAGCGTCCGGAAAGCAAATTCTTCCTCTTCCAAAAGCTTTCTGTAAATGGTATCTTTTCCCGAGGAACTTTTTCCCATGATATAAAATATCCTGCCCATCACGTCTGATCCTGCCCGCCGGCAAGAAACAGCGCCGCCTGCACGGCGCGTTTCCAGCCCCTTAGCCTTTCCTGCCTCTCCTGTGTTTCCATTCCGGGAGCAAAGGTATTGGCCAGCGCCCAGTTTGCGCGGATGTCTTCCTCGTCCTTCCAAAATCCCACGGCAAGTCCCGCAAGGTACGCCGCTCCCAAGGCGGTGGTCTCTATGCATTCCGGGCGGAGCACTTCCTTATGCAGAATATCCGCCTGAAACTGCATGAGAAAATCGTTTGCGGAAGCGCCGCCGTCCACCCGCAGTCCCAAAATAGGCATGCCCGCATCCTTTTCCATCGCTTCGATCACATCTGCGGTCTGGTAAGCCAGCGATTCCAGCGTGGCCCGGATCAGATGCTCTTTGGACGCGCCTCTGGTCAGTCCCGTGACAATCCCCCTCGCATAGGGATTCCAATAGGGGGCCCCCAGTCCCGTAAAAGCGGGAACCACATAAACTCCCGCCGTATCCTGCACCGCCCTTGCATATTCCTCACACTGCGGCGCCGTCTTGATCATGCGCAGTTCGTCCCGCAGCCACTGCACCGCCGCCCCGGCCACGAACACGCTGCCCTCCAGCGCATAGCCGACCTTTCCTTCCCGCCCCGCCGCAATGGTGGTCAGCAGCCCGTTTTGGGAAACAATCGGCTTCTCCCCGGTATGCATCAGCAAAAAGCAGCCCGTTCCGTATGTATTTTTCGCTTCCCCGGCCCCAAAACAGCACTGCCCGAACAGCGCCGCCTGCTGATCGCCCGCCGCGCCCGCAATCGGAATTTCCCCCCCGACCACGGTCTCGTCGGTCAAACCGTACATACAGCTGGAAGGCGCTACCAGGGGAAGCATGCTTTTGGGAATTCCGAAATAGGAAAGAATCTCGTCGTCCCATTCCCTCTTATAAATATCAAACAGCATGGTCCGGGAAGCGTTGGTGTAATCTGTCACAAACACCTTTCCCTTCGTCAGGTTCCAGATCAGCCAGGTATCCACCGTACCAAACAGCAGTTCCCCCTCTTCGGCCATCTGCCGCGCCCCCTCCACGTTGTCCAGAATCCACTCGATTTTCGTGGCCGAAAAATAGGCATCCGGCACCAGGCCGGTGCGCGCTTTGATCACACGGTCAAATCCTTCCGCTTTTAATCTCTCAATCCGGTCCGCCGTGCGCCGGCATTGCCAGACGATCGCCGGGTAAACCGGCTTTCCGGTCTTTTTGGAAAAACAGACGGTAGTCTCCCGCTGGTTTGTGATACCGATCGCCGCAATCTCCCCGATCTCCGCGCCGATCTGTCCCATCGCCTCCACCGCCACGGAAAGCTGGGAGGACCAAATCTCCAGCGGATTGTGCTCCACCCAGCCCGGTTTCGGATAATATTGGGCAAACTCCTTTTGCGCGATGGAGCAGATCTTTCCCTGCCGGTCAAACAAAATACAGCGGGAACTGGTCGTTCCCTGATCCAATGCCATGACATATTTTTTCATGCATCCTCCCATTCTGCCGTCCACGGCCGCCGCAAAATCCTGTCTCACAGGGTATCGGTTCCGGCAAGGCCGGTCTTTTCCTTCACAGAAACTTTATCCCTGCAAAACCCTGACCATGCCCTCCCGCACACCGCAGACCGACAGTCCCTGTCCTTCATATTCCTCCAGCAGTCCGATCACGGTGTCATCCAGCCGCTCGCCGGGCACTGCGATGGGAATCCCCGGCGGATACAGGTTGATAAATTCCCCGCAGACACACCCTGCCGCACAACGCAGTTCTACCTCTTCCGTCCCGGCCTCCAACGCGGCATGTATCCCGCACACGGCCTCCAACGCCGGATAGGGCGGCAAAACCGGTCCGCCGCTCCCCTCCTGCACCGGGTCGTCGATTTCCCGCAGCGCGGCCGCCAATCTCCGCCAGCCCTCCCTGCGGTCGCAGCAGGTCACAATCGCCGTCACCACAGCGCCGTCTGCCGCTTCCATCTGCAGATGATACCGCTCCGATAAAATTTGATACAATTTCCTGCCGGACCATCCAAGACGGGATGCGGTAAGCAGAATCTTTCCCGGATCCCACCGGTAAACGCCGCTTCCGTACGTCCCGTCCGTGACTACCCGCAGCGACGATAACTTTGCGGTCTCTTCCAGAAAAAATTCCCTATCCCCAAAAAACGCATCCCACAGGGCGCTTCCCTTTTCCCCCACTGTCCGGATGCAGCGGTCCATACCGGCCATCAGAACGTAGGAAGGGGAACTGGTCTGATAAATTCCCATGAAAAACCGGAGACGTCCGGTCTCCACCCGGCCGCCCTTTGCGAGCAAAAGCGCGGTCTGCGTCATACACGGCAGGGTCTTATGCAGACTGACCACCGTTACGTCCGCCCCCAAATGTACGGGACTGTCCGGAAATTTGGGATGAAATCCAAAATGTGCGCCATGGGCGGCATCCACCAGTACCGGAACACCAAAACGATGCGCCGCGGCGGCAATTTCTTCCACATCCGCGACCACTCCGTCGTAAGTGGGGGACACGAGCAAAACCGCCGCCGCGTCCGGGTGCAGGGTCAGCGCTTCTTCCACCTGCTTTGCCGTAATCACATCCGCAATCCCCAATTCCGGAACCGTCTCCGGATACAGGTATACCGGGTTGAGTTTTCTCAAATACACGGCATGGTATACCGCTTTATGGCAGTTGCGCGCCATAATGAGCTTGCCGCCCTCCGGCACTGCCGCGCTGACCATCGCCAAAATTCCTGCCGTACTGCCGTTGACACTGTAAAAAGCGTCGTCGGCCCCGTATAGGCGGGCCGCCCTCTCCATGGCGTCCCGCAGGATTCCTTCCGGCTCATGCAGATTGTCAAAACCGTCAATTTCCGTAATATCCAGCGCATACGCGCCAAAAAGGGACTGCCCTTGCTTTTCCCCTTCCGCCACCGGCACGGCATTCCTCTTATGCCCCGGCATGTGAAAGGGATAGAAATCACTCCCGGCGTAACTCTCCAGCCTGGAAAGCAGGGATTCCTCCCCGTTCATACACACTTCCCCCTGCAAAAAAGGGTTTCTTTCAAAGAACAATATTTATCCGCCGCAGTCACAATCCACGCTTCCCTGCACGCGGGCAGCCGTATCGTGAGCGGCCACATATGCTTTTCGATAATGTCCCTCTCCCGGGGCGACAACCGGTATTCCCGGCTGGCGTTTACCAGGGCCACATGGGGATGGTGAAAACCGTGCAGCCGTTCATGGCTGTTCTTATCGTGCCAGTCATATAAAAAGTAATCGTGCAGCAGCGCGCCCCGTATCAGTTCCCGTTCCATACAGGTAATGCCCAGCCTTTTTAACTTTTCCTCAATCCAAATGCTGCACTCCGCCACCCGCATGCTATGACGCTTGACCGATACGTTTCCATGCTGCATAAACTGTCCCGACTTCTGAAAATTGTGGGACTGCAAAATGTCCTTTGCATACTGCCGGATACGCGCCCGGTGCTCCAGCATGCGCAGCCTTTTCCCGCGCAGCCTTTCCCTCCTGTCCAATGCCCTCACTCCCTTACCTTTCCTGTCTGCGGCAGCCCATTCCATAAACCCACCTCTTTCCTGACAGTATACCACATAATCGCTTTTGTTACCAGTGACAATTCATTCATGCCACGGAAATCGTAACAGTTCGTTACTTTTCACGGGGCAGGGAAGGGAACCCCAGAACGATGGTCAGTTCCCCTTCTGCAAACGTGGCGGCAGCGTCCCCGCCCATTTTCTGCATCAGCCCTTTCACGCTGGCAAGGCCCAGCCCTGTGCCGGTGGTGCTGCGGGCGCCGTCCGCCCGGTAAAACCGGTCGAAAATCCGCTCCGTATCTATCGCCTCCCCTTCCCGGACCGGATTGCAAAAGCCAATCCTGGAGCCGTCCTGAAAGATGCGCAGCCTATCGCCGCCGTAACGCAGCGCATTCTGCAGCAGATTGGAAAAAATACGGCGCAGCGCATCCCCGGACGCATACACCAGCCCCTCTTCCCCCTCCATCTGTGCAAATTCCAGTACCGGCTCGATGCCTGCCTGCGTCAGGCTGTCGTAAAAACCTGCCATCACGTCGCATAACACCGGAAAGGGATCCACATACCCACAGGCAATCCGGTAATCTGCGCTGTTTAGTTTGGAAAACAAAAAAAGTTCCTCCAACAGCGATTCCAGGTCCGAAAGCCGGCGGCGGATAATGCGGAAATACTCCTCCCGGCGGCCTGCATCCTCCTCCTGCCAAAGAAGCTGCAAATACCCCGCCGCCCCGGTCAGGGGCGTCCGGATATCATGGGAAAGACAGGACAGGACGTTTTTCAGTTCCCGGTCCGCATTTTCCAACGCAATCCGCGTCTGCTTTCCCTGCTCCATTTTTTCGTTGACCGCCCGGCAGGCACGCAAAAATCCACGGCTGCGCACATTCGTGCACAACCGCAGATTGCTGTCCGCCTCCGTCTGGGCAAGCTGCCTTGCCCACTCCACAAGCTGCCGCTCGCAGCGCAGCCTGTCTGCCAGCATAAAAAGTCCGGCCGCTGCCAATATCACACATAGTATGGCCATCTGTTCAAATATCCCTTCTCTTTAAGACAAAGATTGCGCCAAACGTCCAAACCGCAAACCAAACGGCCGCCGTTACCAAATAGGGGCGCAAAGGTCCCCTTGCGTCCAGGTACATCGCCACTCCCTGTACGCAGCCGTACAAAGTCCGGTCCAGAACGGAAATCCCCCACAATCCCAACAGACTTTCCAACAGGGAGACAACGATTCCCCCGGGTAAAACAATGGCGGCGGCAATCCCCGCACCCTCGCTGCGCGACAAAACGCTTAAAAAAATCCCCTGCGCGCAAAACGCGATTCCCACCAGTCCAAAGCCGCCCGCAAACGCCGCAGCCGGAAACGTTCCCGCCCCCATAAACCGAAGATCTGCCATTTGACAGGCGATCTTAAACACGACGGCGGTTCCCACCATCCAAATTCCACAGACCACCGCCATGCACAGCACTTTGCTTACAAAATAGATCCAGCGTCCCCCCTGCACGGAAAAAATATTTTTTGCAAACCCGCTGCTAAAATCAGAGCATACAAACAATACCGAAACGATATATAAAGCGATAAATAAAATCCCTCCCGTATAGACCGTGGAACAGAGCGCTTCCATAAATGTCATCTGCACAATATCATTGATCACCGCCCCGTCTTCATCCGTAAATACCATTCCCATCCGCATGGCGGCCGCCCTCGCATCGGGATCCGTCACAACATGCAGCAGTACCACCGTCAAAATCACCCCGGCCGCCATAACGCCAAAGGCAATGTAAAACATTTTGGTCCGGGCCATCCGGCGCAAATCCATTCGCAACATATTAAGCATGCTCTTCCCCTCCCATCTGATGCAGGAAATACTCTTCCAGATCCATTTTGTGCAGATACAATTCCTGTATCCCAATCCCCTGTTCCCCGAACATACGGCTGAGCAGCGCGCCCTCGCAGCCGCCAAATACATGCAGTTCCCCCTGCGGGCGCACCTCATAATCCGTAATGCCCAGTTTCTTTTCCAGACAAACCACAGCCGCTTTCGGGTCGTCCACCCGCACACACAAATAGTCCTGACTTTTCTCCTCCAATTCCTGCGCCGTCAGTTCCTGCACCATCCGGCCGTCCCGGATAATGCCGTAACGGGTTGCCATCTTATGCAGTTCTCCCAAAATGTGGGAACTGAGCAAAACGGTAATGGACTCCTCCCGGTTTAACTTCTGCAAAAGTTCCCTGACCTGCGCCATTCCTTCCGGATCCAGCCCGTTGATGGGTTCGTCCAAAACCAGAAGGTCCGGACTGCCAAGCAGGGCCATCGCAATGCCAAGCCGCTGTTTCATCCCCATGGAAAACTGTTTCGTCTGCTTTTTGCCCGCATCCAAAAGTCCGGTCAGGCGCAGCAGTTCCTCCGTCTTCTTTTTGCCGTCCGCAAGCCCCAGCAGCGTCGCCTTGAGCATCATGTTCTCCCATGCGGACAATTTGGGATACAGCCCCGGACTTTCCACTAAAATTCCTACCCTTTTACGCGCCACCGGATCCGACAACGGCTTGCCGAACAATTCGATCTCCCCAGCCGTGGGAGCCGCCAGCGATGCCAGCATTTTCAGTACTGTGGATTTGCCCGCCCCGTTTTTTCCGATAAACCCGTAAATGTCGCCTTTTTGCACCGTCATGTTCAACCGGTCCACCGCAAGTTTAGCCCCATATGCTTTACACAGGCTTTTTGTCCGTACCACTTCCATTTCCGATTCCTCCCGTCGATACCGTAAAATTTCCAAAACCGCAAGTATAAACCCGCCGGCTTCATTTTTACATTTGTATATTCCCACAAAGCGTTTCAGAAATCGCAAAGGAAATTTAAAGAAAGTTTTAAATTATACGCCGTATATTTTTATTTGTATTATCATCCTTCCCCGCCAGGCTCCCGCCCGCGCAGCTTAAAGCCGATTCCCCAAACCGTCTGTATGTAATCCGGCGCCCCTGCGGCCCGCAGCTTTGCCCGGATATTGCTGATATGCACATGAATCGATTTAACGTCTGATACAATTTCCTGTCGGGAAAATGTTGTAAACGCTGGGAGTTACCGCTTGCGGGCGGTAGCTCCTTTTG
>DERU01000121.1 GCA_002361095.1 Lachnospiraceae bacterium UBA3332 | reverse complement strand
GCGTGCCAAACCCTTGCCTGATAAGGGTTTGGCACGCCTTTCCGCAGGAGTCCGGAAAGCTAACCTTTTTTTCTCCGCTCCCGCATCATGATTTTTTGGCGTTCGTTTCTGCTGCGCTCCGAACAGTCCTTGCAATATTTTTGGTTATTGTTTTTCCTTTTGGTGAGTATGCCGCAGTCCGCACACCGGATATATTTCTCGCCTTTATACAGTCTCCATTCATATCCGAGCTTTCTGAAATCGGAAACGAACAGGGCATTTTCGCTGTCGCCGTCTGCGTATAAGACCTGGATGCTCAGGTTATTGATTTTTTTGGCATAGGCGATCAGTCCCAATTCCCGGAGCCGGCCCAACTTAAGATCCTTTTCAAAGGAAGTGGTGTTGATACAGGCCATGGAATAGATTTCCCCGTTGCTATAGTGAAGCCAATTGTGATTGTCGGGGTTTCTGTAGTTTTGGAATTTTGCCAGACACAAAAGGGTAAAGGCCAGGCGTTCCAATACTTTGTCGTGTATTCCTTCCACGGATGCCGCTTCTTTTTGGGTGACCCAGATTCCCGGACATTTACATAAAGGAAATTTGTCCGACCGGTCAGCGTACTTTTCCAGGTGGGGGGCCCAGTCGGCGGGGTTGTAGCGGGGATAGTTTCTGCCCAGGAACGTATGCAGTGTTTCTATAATCTCTGTTTTTTTCATATGGTTTTCATGATGCAAATATCTTGCATATATACTTAGGAACAGATACATTTTGGACGGATCGATCTTTGGGTTTTGGAGTATATTTTCCACATAAGCTTTTTCGTCTAAGATGATCATATGGATTCCCCTTCCTCGTATTGTTTTTCGCACATGATAAACTGCTCCCCGCCAAATTCAAATGCGCCGCCGGACCTGACATGAACGGGATAGCGGATGGTGTTGTCATTTTTTTGCAAAAGGTTTCCGATGATTGTCTCGCCGCAAATGTCCCAGGCAAACTGCTTGGAACTGGAAGAGGCATAGCAAAGATCGATGATCATGTCGCATAATTCCTTTTCGTTCGGGCATATTGCATCGCATTTTGCTTTAAAATCCAACAGCATCATATCCCGGTCTGCCCGTACTTCTTCCTTGCTTAAACGCTGCCGGTTGGCCGCCTGCTGGTAATGCCTGACGGCGGCGTCGTATTCCGATTTCAGCGCTGCGATTTTCTTATAGTCGCTTTTGCTGTATGCAGCGCCGGATTTTAAGATGGAATTGTCAAATTCCGAATGCACGGCGGTTTTTTTGAGATAGGATTGGAAAGTGTCTTCAAACAGCCAGGCGATCCGGTTCACGATGCAGGGGTTGTTTCCAACCGGCATCAGTTTTTGGTAGTAATCTATAAATTCGTTTTCCCGGTCGGTTTTTTCCGGCTTCTTTAAAAGATCCGCCATGGACATCTTAAACTCCCGGATACATTTGCTGTTGGTATCTTTGATGTATTTGTTGTAACTTGCCATCAGGTCCGGGTATACGTACTTCATAAAATACGGTTTGTTTTCTGCCGCGATACGCAGGCATAAATCTTTAAACTTCCGCCGGTCCGGGGTGTCTTCGGGCAGTTTTTTACAGGCGGATTTGGAATACCAATATTTCGGCATGGGGTTTGACAGAATGCCTTTGGCGCGGTCGATGGAACACTGTTGAAAATGCTGGCCGCATTTTATGCGGTAATCCAGAACCTGATATTCTTCACTGTCCGCGTCAAAGGCCGCCTGTCTTTCCAGCATCGCCGTAATGCGGTTCGTGGTGGCGCCAATTTCGTCGCCGAAAGCAAGCTTGTTGGATTGTATGATATCCTTTTGGGTGGGGATGATTTTATCCGCTTTTTTCTGTACGCATTCTATGGTGACGGAATTGAGCGTATGTTCCACGATGATTTTGTTGTCCGTCGTAAAAAACATGTCGCCGTCCTTATCGCTGCCGTTGGTCGCATCGCAGGTCGAATCCCATGCGTTTAAGATCATGCCGGTGGTAATGTAGCGGTACCAAAAATCCATCTCTTCATTGTGGACAACCTTTCTGCGCCGGATGTTATTGTGGCAGGTCATGGGGGCGCGGAAAAGGGCGATATCCCGCACATTTTTATCCACCCAATATTTATGGTAAACTTCGCCGGATTTTAGCAGACCGGTCACGGGCAGCCCGAATACGGATTGGGCGAGCGCGTACGGATCGCCGGATATCATGGCAAAATTCCCGTTCATCTTTATGGAACCTTTTGCGGCCATTTCTATACGCTTTCGGATCATGGAATGCAGTTTTTGGCGTATAAAGGGATCCTGCAGCAGGCGGCGGTCTATCATGAGGGCTTTGATAAAGTCATGGTCGACGGAATCGACGGTATCCTCATTGAGGTACATGCCTTTTGCAAAAACGATTGCTTTGCGCCAGTCACCCCCAAGCACATCCTTGATTTCGTCGATGGTGGGCTGACATAACGCTTGTAATTCATCATCCGTTAATTGGTAGGTTTGCAGGAACTGATAATTTGCGTTTCGGGCGTTTTCCAGTGTATGGGGGGTTGCTTTTGCGACGGAAAACTGATAATGATTCTCGCTGCAGCATTGGAGAAAGTGTTCAAGGCTTTCATAGGAGTCCCAAAGCTTCACCATGGAGGTCGTCAGGATCACGTCATAGTCCCGTACATCCCTGCAGACGCCCCACGCGTCAAAAACCATGTAGTTTTCATGATTCACTTTTTGGGCAAACGCCACAAAGTCGAAGGTGAACAGCATTCCTTTCGTCCAGGCGTATCTTGTGTTCACGCCGGAAATGGTTTGCCCGCCGGACGCGTCGCCGCACAAGTCTTTATGAATCGTGCGGGAGTAGTCCGGCGACATGAGCCCGTAACCGTCGGAATCGCAGTATTGGATCTCATAATCGTCTTCGTAGGTAAGCTGTGGTTCTTCCCCGCAGGCGTCATGAATTTGAATCACATTTTCGCGAAACGTTACCCGGCAGTCTTTGACGATCAAAATTCTCGGCATGGTAACGGGAACGGAGCCGCTGCAAATCAGCGCCTGATAGGCTTCCAATTTTGCGGGGATAATGGGCTTTGTTTTATCCCTTCCGTTATCCATCCGCTTTACGATTTCCGCGTACACATTGCCGCCTATATAGGTAATGGTCGATTTCTTGATTCCGCCGTTTGTACCCAGCAGACGATGGTATGGGTATCCGTTAATTTTAAATCCCAGATTGGCCCTGTCATAGTCCCGGTTTGTATTCATAATCATACAAAAATAATCTTTCTGGTATTGCAGGGCGTACAGTTTTTCATAGAGCGCTTTGATTTTATCCCTGTTTTCCAATGTTTTCGGCTGCCTTTTTAACGCCTTGATTTCTTTTTTTAAGCCTGTGGCTTCGGAATCCATACCTTCCGTGCCGTTTAACTCGCAGATCCAGCGCAGGATTTGGCTGTCGTGTAACGCCACAATATCGGTTCTGTTTTGCATGGCGGAGGAAAGCGGGAGGGTAAGGTCCCATTTGGACTGTCTGAGACGGCTGCTGGGCAGCTTGTAAATAAATTTGTGGCAGGACTGCTGTTTTATCATAAGAGCCCACCTCCCGTCCCTGCTTCCCTTTTTTGTCTTTCCCGGTTTTCCCGGTTGGCCCTGCATTGCCGGTCAAATGTGAGATCCTGCATAATGCGGCTGGCGACGGGAGAGCCGTTCCCGTTGTTTTTTCTCCTGGAATCCGTGTTGAAATCGGAAGGGTAAATATACCCGCCAAATGTGGTGTGATCTGTTTTGCCAAATGCGTTTGCCATTGGTCGCCGTCCTTTCTCCCTTTTGGATTTATGGATTTTTGGCCTGCCGTCTTGGAGACGGCTTTGTGTGCCATAATCCTTATTTCTCCTTTTGGATTGGCGCGGAACCAAAATCGGATGGCATGTAACCCTTTGGCCCGACGGCAACTGCGCCCGACGCACATTTTTTTACAGAGACGGGATTTTCGGTTTAAAAGGGTAACAGTTCAGACAGGTCTG
>DERU01000214.1:14149-14305 GCA_002361095.1 Lachnospiraceae bacterium UBA3332 | reverse complement strand
CATTTTATGTGTGGAATTAACAGACGGTCTGCTGCTTTCCCATGGGACAAGGTACGAGTTTTAGACTTTAAATTTCCGGGGTTTTTTATGGAATTTCGCAGAACAGATGGTAAGGACAAAGATTTTATAGAGAACTGCAGGCTTCTTGATATGGAT
>DERU01000214.1:6731-13808 GCA_002361095.1 Lachnospiraceae bacterium UBA3332 | reverse complement strand
TGATATGGATCTGGACAGACGTGTTGGGAAAAAGATACAAAGAGACAAATACAGGGTAGCTGGCGGCGGAGCTGTCAGAAGATATGAGGCTGAAAATATGGAATTGAAGCGGGAGCGCAAGGCTTATACTGGTGTTTGAGGTACTGCTTGTGATACATTTTCATCACGGAAATCAATTTTGGAGAAATGCTTGCAGGGAAGGTTAAATTCCGTTATAATAAGCAGGACGGAATATTATTAACTAGTTAACAAAAAGAGAAAGGAGTTGGTTCCGTGAGGGAAGGAAAAGAAAACAAGATGGGCGTGATGCCGGAGAATAAGCTGCTTTTGTCCATGTCGCTGCCCATGATGGTGTCGATGCTGGTGCAGGCGCTATACAACATTGTGGACAGTATATTTGTTTCTTATATTAATGAAGACGCGCTGACGGCGGTATCTTTGGCGTTTCCGATTCAGTCGCTGCTGATTGCTTTTGGGGTGGGGACAGGCGTAGGCGTCAATGCGCTTTTGTCCAGAGCGCTTGGGGAAAAGGATATGGAGACGGTGGACAAGTCTGCGATGGGCGGTATTTTCCTGGCCTTGGCCACCTACGCTGTGTTTTTACTGGTAGGGGTTTTTGTGGCCCGGCCGTTTTACCTAAGCCAGACGACCGATGAGCGGATTGTGGAGTACGGGGTGTCGTATCTGCGCATTGTGTGCGTATTCTCCATCGGTATGCTTTTGCAGATGATGCTGGAGAAACTTTTGCAGTCCACCGGAAAAACCATGTTTACCATGGTGACCCAGACGGTGGGGGCGGTCATTAATATTATCTTTGACCCTATTTTGATTTTCGGGCTTTGCGGGTTTCCCAGGCTTTCGGTGGCGGGAGCCGCCGTGGCGACCATTTTCGGTCAGTGTGTGGCCAGTGCGCTGGCGTTGTTTTTCAATTTGAAATATAATAAGGAAGTCCGTCTGCGCCTCCGGAATTTAAAACCGGAACCGGCGATTCTCGCAAAGATCTATGCAGTGGGAATTCCGTCCATTATTATGCAGGCGATCGGCTCCGTCATGACCTATGGGATGAACCGTATTCTGATCGGATTTACCTCCACGGCAACGGCTGTGTTCGGCGTCTATTTCAAAGTCCAGAGTTTTGTGTTCATGCCGGTGTTTGGGTTAAATAACGGTATGGTGCCGATCATTGCTTATAATTTTGGCGCGGGTAAGAAGAAGCGCGTGATCCGTACCGTGCAGCTTGCGGTGTGCTACGCGTTGGGAATCATGGCGGTCGGGCTTTTGATATTCCAGCTTGCGCCGCAGTTTTTACTGGGACTGTTTAACGCGTCCGAGCATATGCTTTCCATCGGTGTGGTGGCGCTGCGCACCATCAGCCTGGGATTTCTTTTTGCGGCTTTCGGCATTGTTTCCAGCAGCTTATTTCAGGCGCTTGGGAATGGCGTTTACAGCATGCTGGTGTCTTTAACCCGGCAGATGATTGTGCTGCTGCCCGTGGCGTGGCTTTTATCGCAGACGGGAAATCTGGATCTGGTTTGGCTGGCGTTTCCGATTGCGGAGGTCTTTTCCTTTGCGCTCAGCCTGCTGTTTACGGTTCTGATCAACCGGAAGGTGATCGCTCATATCGGCGAGGAAACTGCTTGACAGAAAGAATAAAACATGTCTATACTAGAGTGTGCCTGAAAATGCAGGCATACTCTTTCAGGCAGACGGCAGACAAGCGGGTCTGGCGCAGTTTTTGCAGGGGGCGCGGGGGTTGCCGGAAAGGCGTTTGCGGAAATGACGGAATTGGCAGACGTGCAGGATTTAGGTTCCTGTGCCGCAGGGCGTGAGGGTTCGAGTCCCTTTTTCCGCATGGTATTATGAAAATCCGGATCTGGTTCCAATCGGGGCAGATCCGGATTTTTTGTATCCGCCATGCGCGCGTCCTGCAAAAGGGTGAATTGCTGCATGGAACACCGCGTTTTATGCGGGTGGAATGAGCGCAGGGAAAAGGAGGGGCAATCATATGACGGAACGTGAAAAAATGCTGGCGGGAAAAATATACGACCCTTTTACCGAGGGAATGGCAGAGCAGCGCACCAACGCGCACCGGCTTTGTAAGCGGTATAACGACACCATTGAGACGGATGTAGAGGAGCGGAAGGAGATTTTGGCAAAGCTTCTGCCCCATTGCGGTGAGAATGTTTATCTGCAGGGGCCTATTTATTTTGATTTCGGAATCCATACTGTGATCGGCAAAGACAGCTATGCCAATTTCAATTTCACGGTTCTGGACGAGGGCAGGGTGGCGATCGGCAGTTCCGTGTTTATCGGCCCGAATGTATCCCTGCTGACCCCCATACATCCGCTTTGCTGGCAGGACCGGAATTCCTTTTTGAATGAAAAGACAGGGAATGTCACGAATTTGGAGTACACAGGGCCGATTACCATTGGGGATAATTGTTGGATTGCCGCCAATGTGACGGTCTGCGGCGGCGTGACCATCGGGGAGGGCTGTGTGATCGGGGCGGGTTCCGTGGTGACGCGGGATATTCCGGCCAACAGCCTTGCGGCAGGCAGCCCCTGCAGAGTGATCCGCCCCATTACGGAGGCGGACCGTCTCTGCGCCCATCCGGAACTTTTCGCCCAAGAAGAATAAAAACCGCAGCAGGTTTAAGGTGTTTTTCAAACACGCCCTGGTACTTTAAGGACAGGCTACTGGCCCATATACCCGTATTTTTTCCGCTTGGTGACTAAAAAAACAATCGTTACCAATACGGCCATTGCCTCTGCGGCCACGATGGACCACCAGATTCCGTCGAGGCCCCACAGAAGCGGGAAGAACAGGACGGCGGCGATCTGGAAAATGAGTGTCCGTAAAAAGGAGATCAGCGCCGAAGTCACTCCGTCGTTTAGGGCAGTGAAAAAGGAAGAGCCTAAAATCGCAAACCCCGAAAGCAAAAACGAGACGGAGAAAATCGCGAAAGCGTGTATGGTGATGGTCAGCAGCGTTTGGTCGTATCCCACAAAAAGCAGGGATAAGGGTCTGCCAAGGAGTTCTCCGGAGAAAAACATAGCCGTGGAAAAAGCGCCGATTAGGCATAGGCTTCTCTTAAGCAGGCCCTGCAGTTCCCTGCGGTTTTGCGCCCCGTAATGGTAACCGATGATCGGGGCGGCGCCTACGGAATATCCGATGAAGATCGCCTGAAAGATCATGCTGACATACATCAGCACACCATAGGCGGCGATGCCGTCCTCCCCGGCGTATTTCATAAGCTGGATGTTGTAGAGCATGCTGACGATGGACATGGAAATGTTGCTCATCAGTTCGGAAGCGCCGTTTAAGCAGATTTTTCCAAGCGCCCTGCCGTCAAACCGGCAGGAGGAGAGACGCAGCATACTGGTATTTTTCCGTCCGAAATAAAGCAGGGGCAAAAGGCCGCCGATAAACTCGCTGCAGGCGGTGGCCGCCGCAGCGCCGGCCAGTCCCCAATGGAATCCCGCCACAAACAGGGCGTCCAAAACCATGTTGGACAGTCCGGAGGCGACGGTGATCAGTAATCCGAGTTTCGGTTTTTCTGCAGTGGCAAACAGGCATTGAAACTCAAACTGTAAAATATAAAACGGCAGGGCGGGAAGGATAATTTTGCCGTATAGGACACAGTTTGTAAGCAGTTCCCCCTCCGCGCCCAGAAGCATCGCCAGGGGTTTTAAAAAGAACAGTCCAAGCGCGGCGAGCAGGACGCCCAGCAGGACAGAGACATAGACCAGCATGGAAAAAGTCTGGTTTGCTTTTTTGACGTCCCCTTCCCCCAGGGTTTTGGCGATCAGGGCGCTGCCGCCGGTACCGAACATGAATCCGGCGCAGCCTAAGATCATCAGTACCGGCATGATGAAGTTGACTGCCGCAAAAGGGGTTTTTCCTACAAAGTTGGACACGAAAAATCCGTCCACGACGCCGTAGATAGAAGTAAATACCATCATAATGATGGAAGGGAAGGTAAAGCGCAGTAGGCGCCGGTAAGTGAAGTGATCCGATAACTGTATCATGTTTCTCCTCATTTCTGCAGTTGATAAATTAGTTCTAATCTTTTTTCCTTTCAAACCAACGTCCCGCAAATTCGGCGACGGCTACCGTCAGTTCCCGGATATCCCATCCGGAGGTATTGACGGTGAGATGATAGGCGCTTCTTTCGCCAAAGTGTGCGCCGGTGACCAGCGCGCGGACCTGGGCGCGGCTTTGGTCAATGTCCCGCATTTTGCGCTCCATGTCCCGGCGGGACAATTTTTCCCCTTCCTGGGCCCGTTCCATACACCGCTGTATTTTCGTATCTTTATCCGCGCAGACAAAGATGTTGAAAGGGGCGTGCTTTTCCAGAAGGATGTCGGCATTTCGGCCGACAATTACGCAATTGCGGCCTGTATGCGCGATTGACTCTATGACTTTTTTTTGTGCGAGCAGCAGTTTTGTCTGGGGCTGTCGGATGGCAGGGGACAGGGAAAAGGAATTGCGGAAATGGAGGGGAATACTTTGGAGAACCGGGGCCTCCAGCGTTCTTTCCACATAGTTGTGATCCATTCCGCTCCTTCCGGCTATGGCGGCGATGATTTCCCGGTCATAATAATCGCAGGCAAGCAGGTCGGCGAGGCGTTTTCCCAGTTCCCGCCCGCCGCTGCCAAATTCACGGCTGATGGTAATAATCCGCATGGTTTGTTTCCTCCGTAAAAGTCTTTGCTTTTTCTTTAAAGGCTATTAAATAGGCTTCGGTCAGTTCCAAATATTTTTTAACGTCACCGGCAGGCCAGGAAGCGAAAATCGCATTTTCCGTTTCGATAATCTTTGCCACGGTTTTTTCCGCAAATTGTCGGCCTTTGTCGGTAAGGAAGACATCCTTGTTTTTGCCGCCGGCCTGTGTGAGGCGGAGAATGCCCTCCTGCCTTAGCCTGTGCAGGGAAGAGTGGACGGTCTGCTTGCTTAAGCCGGATTGGCGGCAGATTTCCCGCAGGGGGCAGCGCTGGTCTTCTCCGTATCCGCAGATCGCATATAAAATCTGCATGGCGCTGTCGGAAAGGCCCAATCGCAGGGAGGCGTCGTGGTAAGCGGCGTTGGTTTCTCCCATCAAATGGTTAAAATGTTTCATTTCCTTTGAAATTTGATTCATCATAGCCTTTCTGCCCGCTTTGGCGGGCGTAAATTCGCGGTTGAAAAACTGTCGTATATGGTCTTCCAACTTATTTTCCGTGCCGTTGTAGGGTGATGTCTGCCCGCCGGATGATACGGTGCGGACACCAGAGTTTATAGTCTGAAATCATACAACGTAGTATAGTCTGATATCGTACAAAAGTCAAGGGGATTTTAAAGGAATTTTGTCCAATAAGTATTACTTGTCTTTTGGGGGAGCAGATGCGATAATGAAATAAATGCAATGGAGTCTATAGAGGGGAAACCTGTAAAAGCGGGCAGAGGGGATTGTAATGATAAGGGATGTGGATTTGGATGAAATTTCGGACGGAAAGCGGTATGGCCTGCAGGATTTGGTAAAGGCAGACAGCCATGATTGTGAAAGCTGCTGCGCGTGCTGCTGTGGCATGGGGGAATCCATTTTGCTGGATCCCTTTGACGTATACCGGTTAAGCGCAGGCCTTGGCAAAAGCTTTTCAGAATTGCTGGAGCGGCATTTGGAACTGCATGTGGTGGACGGTGTGATTCTTCCCAACCTGAAAATGGCAGGGGCACGGGATTGCTGCACTTTTTTAAATGAGGCGGGCCGGTGTACCATTCACGCATACCGTCCCGGCATCTGCCGCCTGTTTCCGTTGGGCCGGGTTTATGAGGATCATACGTTTCATTATTTTCTGCAGCTAAATGCGTGCCGGAAGAAAAACCGTTCCAAGATTAAGGTAAAAAAATGGATTGACATGCCGGACGGCAGGCAAAACGAACGTTTTATACTGGAGTGGCATGACTTTGTGCGGGAAGTGCAGGAATTTTTGGCAGGAAAGCAGGATATGGAAACTGCGAAGAAAGTTAATTTGTATATATTGGAAGTATTTTATTATAAAGGCTGGGACCGGGAAACGTCTTTTTATGAACAGTTTGACGCACGGCTGGCTCAGGCAGGGCGGCTCGTGGAAGCCCGGAGGAAAATATAGAAATAAGGGCTTGCTTTTTCCGAACGGGTGTACTATACTAACTGTATAGAGAACGGATGTTTGGGAGACGGGAAGATGGAATTGTGTGTGACATCGGGAAAAACCCTTTTGGAAAAGCTGGAGATTTTAAGCGATGCCGCCAAGTATGATGTGGCCTGTACCAGCAGCGGTGTGAACCGAAAGGGGGACGGCAAGGGAATCGGGAATACGATTGCCGCCGGAATCTGCCATAGTTTTGCGGGGGACGGCAGGTGTATCAGCCTGCTGAAGATTTTGCTGACCAACGAATGTATATATGATTGTAAGTATTGCATGAACCGCTGCTCCAACGACGTGCCTCGGGCCTCTTTTACGCCTGAGGAGGTCTGCAGACTGACCATCGAGTTTTACCGGCGCAATTATATAGAAGGGCTTTTTTTGAGTTCCGGTATTTTGGGGAATCCTACTTATACGATGGGTTTAATTTACCAGGTCGTTTATAAGCTGCGGCATGAATATCATTTTCAGGGATATATCCATGTCAAGGCGATTCCGGGGGCGGATCCGGAGGTGATTCGCCTGGCGGGGTTCGAGGCGGACAGGATGAGTGTGAATCTGGAACTGCCAACGGCGGAAGGGCTTGCGAACCTTGCGCCGAATAAGCACCGCAAGACGATTTTAACGCCGATGCGTCAGATTCAGAACGGAATCGGGAATAACCGCAATGAAGTGGCCTTATACCGCAATGCGCCCCGGTTTGTGCCTGCAGGGCAGTCCACCCAGATGATCATCGGGGCGACGCCGGAGAGCGATTACCAGATTTTGAATGTGGCCGAGAGCCTGTATCAGAAATTTGCCCTAAAAAGGGTGTTTTATTCCGCTTTTGTCCGGGTTAATGAGGACAAGGCGCTTCCGGCCCTGCCGGGCGGGCCTCCGCTTTTGCGGGAACACAGGCTGTATCAGGCG
>DERU01000214.1:788-6392 GCA_002361095.1 Lachnospiraceae bacterium UBA3332 | reverse complement strand
CACAGGCTGTATCAGGCGGACTGGCTGCTTCGGTTTTACGGGTTTGCGGCACGGGAACTTTTGAGCGAGGACAGGCCGGATTTTAATATTCTGTTGGATCCGAAAGCGGATTGGGCGCTGCGGCATTTGGAGGAATTTCCGGTGGAGGTAAACCGGGCGCCTTACGGACAGCTTTTGCGGGTACCGGGGATCGGGGTGAAGAGCGCCCAACGGATCGTACAGGCGAGGAGAAGCGGCAGGCTGGATTTCCCCCATCTGAAAAAGATTGGGGTGGTATTAAAGCGCGCTTTGTATTTTATCACCTGTAACGGCAGACAAATGTATCCGGTACGTCTGGAGGAGGACTATATCACGAGGCAGCTTTTGGGTGTGAAGGAGAAGCTTCCCTTTTTGGCCGATCAGGTCACTTACCGGCAGCTGTCCTTATTTGATGATCGGCGGTTTGCCGTTGGAGGGAAAGAAGGGGTGCGGCAGATTGTTTCCTGAGTATTCGGGCAAGGCTGTATGACAGGAGGGATTGGGATGGAGGAGACCATATTGGTCTGTGAAGATTTGCTGGAAGGCATTTTGACAGCAGTATATCAGGCCTATGCATGGAAGCTGAAACCTGCGCAGACCCGTGTACAGGTAGGAGAAGCCGATCTGTGCCTTTTTGCCGCATACAGGGAGGTGGAGACGGACGCTGTGCTGGCCGGGAAAGTGGCGGCCACAGTGAGAAGGCGTTTCGGCGCGGAGGCCTGGGAGGATATCTGCCATGCGGCTGCGTCGCAGGATCCGGAAAAGGGGCAGGCCATCTATCAGACAATTGCGGCAGGACTGTCCAGGCAGATACGGGGAAAGCTGATGGGGGCGCTGGCCAACGACCATGTCCGCAAGACCTTTGAATTGAGCCGCCATGTCTACAGTGAGGCGCACCGGATGAAGATGTTTCTGCGGTTTCGGGAGGTGGAAGGGAATGTTTTGTTTGCCAGGATTGAACCGGACGCGAATGTGCTTGCCTTTGTCATGCCGCATTTTGCGGATCGGTTTCCGCAGGAGAACTTTGTGGTGGCAGATACCAGAAGGGGACTGGCCGGGGTGCATGCAGTGGGACAGGAATGGTTTCTGGTGCGGATGGAAGAAGATAAGAAGGAAGCGTTTTACTCCCTGGCGGGGCACTATACGGAGACGGAACGGGAGATGGCGGAACTGTTTCGGCATTTCTGCCACAGTCTGGGCATTCAGGAACGGGCGAACGGAAAGCTGCAACAGCAGTTTATGCCTTTGAAGTACCGCAGCTTTATGACGGAATTTGACACAACGGTTAGGGGAGTGTAAGGGAAGGAGAGACCACGGTTTGGCATTGGCCAAACCGTGGCACGGAAAGGACGAAAGGCCGTGGAAATCAAAATATCCGTGCGCAGCCTGGTGGAATTTATTTTGCGGGCAGGCGACATAGACAATCGCAGAAGGACCTCCCCGGAGGACGCCATGCAGGAGGGCGGCCGGATTCACCGCATGATTCAGCGCCGGATGGGATCCGAATATCATGCAGAGGTTTCCATGCGGTACCGTTTTGCCTATGAGGAGTATGATCTGACGGTGGAGGGACGTGCGGACGGTGTGATCGACGGGGAAGTGGTTACCATTGATGAGATTAAGGGAACCTATCGGGAAGTCGCAAAAATGAAAGAGCCGTCGCCGGTTCATGTGGCGCAGGCCAAGTGTTATGCCTGGATGTACGGGCAGGAGCATGGGCAGGAGAAGATGCATGTGCAGATGACCTATTGTAATCTGGAGACAGAGGAGATCCGGCGCTTCTTATATTCCTATTCCATGGAGGAACTGACGGCGTGGTTTCTGGATGTGGTGGCGCAGTACCGGAAGTGGTCGGACATGGAAATTGCCTGGAAGCGGAAGCGGCAGGCTTCCATCCGGACGGTTGGGTTTCCCTTTCCTTACCGGGAGGGGCAGAGGGAACTGGTGACCCATGTCTATCATACAATCTGTCATGGGAAAAAGCTGTTTTTGGAAGCGCCCACCGGGGTGGGCAAGACGATTTGTACGGTTTTTCCGGCGGTCAAGGCGGTGGGGGAGGATAAGGCGGACCGGATTTTTTATCTGACAGCCAAAACCATCACCAGAACGGTAGCGGACAATACCTTCGCGCTTTTGCGGCAGGGGGGACTGCATTTTAAGACGGTGGTATTGACCGCCAAAGAGAAAGTATGCTTTATGGGGAAAACCGACTGTAATCCGGAGGCCTGTCCCTATGCGAAGGGGCATTATGACCGGATTAACGGAGCGGTTTTTGATCTGCTGGGGGCAAAAGAGCATTATAACAGGGAAGCGGTGGAAGAATACGCCCTAAAGCATCAGGTTTGTCCCTTTGAGATGGCGTTGGATGTGAGTCTGTTTTGCGACGGTATTATCTGCGATTATAATTATGTATTTGACCCGCATGTATACCTGAAGCGTTTTTTCGGGGAGGGAAGCCCGAAGGAGCGCTATTTGCTGCTGGTGGACGAGGCGCATAATCTGTTGGAGCGGGGCAGGGAAATGTATAGCGCGACGCTGTATAAGGAAGATTTTATGGCGCTCCGGCGTACGGTTAAGGCGACGGAACCGGGAATGGAAAAGCGGCTGGAGAAGTGCAATAAGGAATTGCTCCGGTTAAAGAAGGAATGCGAAAGCTGGTATATTGTGGAACACATCGCTTCTTTTGTGCAGGAGTTGGAGCGGCTTTCGGGAACGATGGAGGACTATCTGGAAAACCATGACGGCGGTATGGTCAGGGAAGAGGTCTTGGAATTTTATTTTGCGGTTTCCCATTTTTTACAGATTTATGAGTTGGTGGATAAAAAATATGTGACGTATGTACAGTTTGACGGGGAGGGACGTTTTTTTATCCGGCTTTTTAATGTGGATCCGTCCGACAATTTGAAGCAATGTTTGGGGCGGTGTGTGAGCAGCATTTTGTTTTCAGCCACTTTTTTGCCTGTTCAATATTATAAGCGGCTTTTGGGCGGGGAGGAATCGGACTATGAGGTGTATGCGCAGTCCGTTTTTGACCCGGCGCGCAAAGCGCTTTTTCTGGCGGGGGATGTGACGAGCAAATACAGCCGCAGATCGGAGCAGGAGTATTTTAAAATTGCCGTTTATATCCATGAGGTGGTGCGTATGCGGCATGGAAATTATATGGTTTTTTTCCCTTCCCACCTGTTTTTGCACCGGGTCATGGAGATCTATGGGGAAAATTTTGCAAAGGAGGATCATGCCGAGTGCCTGGCGCAGGGGGAACGGATGAACGAGGAAGAGCGGGAAGCTTTCCTGAAGCGTTTTGAGGGAAATCCGGACTGCAGGCTGGGTGATGTGATTCGGATGGAAATTGAAATTGAGGAGGAGACAAGTCTGGTTGGATTCTGCGTGCTGGGCGGCATTTTTTCGGAAGGGATTGATTTGAAGGATGACCGGCTGATCGGCGTTCTGATTGTGGGAACCGGCCTGCCGCAGGTTTGTACGGAACGGGAGATCTTAAAAGGGTATTTTACGGAAAACGGGGAGGACGGATTTGATTTTGCCTACCGGTATCCCGGTATGAATAAAGTGCTGCAGGCGGCGGGGCGGGTGATTCGGACGGCCGGTGACGTGGGGATAGTGGCCCTGCTGGACGAACGCTTTTTGCTGCGTTCGTACCAGAGGCTGTTTCCCAGGGAATGGGAAACGTTTGAGATTGTCAGCACAGATTCGGTGGCGCGGCGTGTGGAAAGATTTTGGAACGAATGGCTGTGAGAAAAATGCCGCTTCCAGGCACGCAGGCTTTAGAGAGACGTTTTTAGCAGATGGCCGTTAAAGGATGGTATTATCGGCCAAAATTTCCGGTTTATACCGCATGCTGTCCGCTTCGGTGAGGGGACGGATGACCTTGCAGGGAACGCCGGCGGCAAAGCTGTTGTCCGGAATATCCCGTAATACCACGCTTCCGGCACCTATGACGCAATTGTCCCCGATGGTGACCCCGGGACAGACCGTGACGGAAGCGCCCAGCCAGCAGTTATTGCCGATGTGAACCGGTTTGGCGTAACAGAGGGTTTTGACTGTTCCCTCCGGCGTCCGGATCGCTTTGCGCTCGTCGGCCAGCATAGGATGGATCGGGGTTACGATTGTCACGTTGGGACCGAAATTGCAGTCGTCCCCGATTGTAACTTCCGCGTCGTCCTGGACGGTGAAATGAAAGTTCGCAAAGAAATTTTTGCCGATTTTGGTGTGCTTTCCGTAATGAAACGCGATCGGTCCCTGGAGAAAAACGCCTTCCCCCAAACTGCCGATGATTTCGGAAAGGATGGCGGCGCGTTTTTGGAATTCATCCTCATGGGTGCTGTTATAATCCACATTCAGGTTGTGGGTTTTGCGCTTGATTGCCTTTAACTGCGGGTCGGCAGGACAAAACAGGATGCCTGCCTGAATCTTTTCTTCTTCGTACATCAGATTATTTCCTCTCCTTTCGGTTTTTTCCCCGTGCGCAGCCATGCAATTTCCCTGCCATAGGGAGGCAGCGTGCGCGCAGGGTTTGACGGATCGGGATACCATGGCGTTTCCAGAATCTTGGGGATGCCGGGAAAATCCGGATGGTGCGTCAGCGCATACAAGGGTGCAAAGCCCAGGTATCCTTCTCCAATGTCCGCGTGACGGTCTTTTGCAGAGCCGCGCTCGTTTTTACTGTCGTTGATGTGGAATACGGCGATCTGGTCTTTGCCGATCAGGCGGTCGAATTGTTCCAGAACACCGTCCAAGTCATGTGCGATGTCATATCCGGCATCATGAACGTGGCAGGTGTCAAAACAAACCCGCAGGCGGTCAGGATAGCGGACACCGTCATATATGGCGGCCAGCTGTTCAAAACTGCTGCCGATGTCGGAGCCCTTGCCGGACATGGTCTCCAGTGCGATGCAGACATCGGAAGGTTCGGAGAGCACTTCGTTTAAGCCGTCTATAATGCTTTGGATTCCGGCCTTTGGCCCGGCGCCCACATGTGCGCCGGGATGGAGAATCAAAAGGCGGCTGCCCATTTTTTGCGTGCGGTCCAACTCCTGCGCCAAAAAGTCTACGGCTAGCCGTCTGGTTTCGGGCTTAACCGTATTGGCCAGGTTGATGATGTAAGGAGCATGTACGACGAAGCTTTCGATGTGGTGCAGGCGCATGAACTGCCAGGCTTCCCCGATACGCAACTCTTCCACGGGTTTGCGGCGGGTATTTTGCGGCGCGCCGGTATAGAGCATAAAGGTGTTGGCGTGGTAGGAAAGCGCCTCCCTGACAGAGGAGAGCATCATTTCTTTTCCGCTCATGCTGACATGGGAGCCTATGAGCAGGTCGTTTGCAGTTTGCGCGTTTGCGCTGGACATATCGGTTTCCTCCATTTTTCTTTTTTCGACTTTTATTATACAATGGGGCAGGGAAAATGTCTGCCCCTTTTTTGGATTGGAGCGTGTTTGCAGGAACAGTTCAGCCCCCAATGGCAGCAATTTAAGGCGGGAGGCAGGCATGCGGACCAGGCGGACGCGCAGGGATTTCCTGCGGCAGTATCCGAAACGGGAAATTCTCCGCCGGCCTCCTTCCGTTCCGGAC
>DERU01000214.1:0-448 GCA_002361095.1 Lachnospiraceae bacterium UBA3332 | reverse complement strand
GCCGCAAAGGGCAAAAACTCGCTTTGTTCAAACAATTTGCCCTTCATTTGGCACAATGCATATCCCCTAAGTTTACATAAATTTGGCAAAGGAAAATGATTATGTTGCCTTATCATTTTGACAAAAATCGACGGATTTTCGAAAAGTGACATGAGTGTCATTGAATATGACATGTGGAAAAACCGTTTATGACGGGCGCAATTGTGGATAACTATGTGGAAATTGGGGATTTCTCGACTCTTTTTTTCAAATACAGGAAAAAACAGAAAAGTTATCCACAATTTTGACGGGCATTCGGTTTTCAGTAAAAAAACTCAACCAGTCAATAAAATTATGTCAATCTTAGACGATGCATCCCCACGGAAATCAATTTTACGGGCAGGCCGGGAAGCCCAATGGCGTCGGCTTAAGGCGGGAGGCAGGCATGCGGACCGGGCGGAAGCGGCGG
>DERU01000144.1 GCA_002361095.1 Lachnospiraceae bacterium UBA3332 | reverse complement strand
GGAAAGGGCCATTGTCCCTCCTGCCACCCGTGCCCTCCTGTGCCGGCCGCAAAATTGATTTTCCTCGATCTATACCATATATTGTTGCCGCATGCACCAAATTGTGCTAAAATAGGAAACAGGCATTGCAAACATATGCCAATACTTTACAAGGGGATTTTATTATGCAAACACCAGCACAAATTGCCAACACTTATGTTACTGTCGGCACGAACAAAGCAAAACTGTCCACGGCAAAAATGTTTATTCTCGCTGTTTTTGCCGGTGTATTTATCGCCATTGCGGGAGCTTCCGCTACCATTGCCTCCGCTACCGTAGCAGACCCGTCCACCTCCCGTCTTCTAAACGCACTGATTTTCCCGGGCGGTCTGGTTATGGTCGTTTTGGCGGGCAGCGAATTATTCACAGGCAACAGCCTGCTGATCATTCCGCTCCTGGAAAAGCGGATCCATATACATGAATTACTGCGCAGCTGGGCTGTCGTCTATCTGGGCAACCTTGCCGGTTCCCTTTTGGTGGCCGCCGCTTTTGTATACAGTCACGCCGCCGGGCTTTACAACGGACAGCTTGCACAAACCCTGGTCAATACTGCTGCCGCCAAAACTTCCTTATCCTTTTCGGACGCGTTCCTGCGGGGTATCCTGTGCAACGTCCTTGTCTGTATCGCAGTGTGGATTACCATCGGCGCATCCAAGGCTTCCGGAAAGGTCATGGGTCTGTATCTGCCCATCGCCATATTTGTTCTTGGCGGTTACGAACACTGTGTCGCGAATATGTTTTATATCCCCGCAGGTATCTTTTCTTCCATGGAATATCAACTTGCGGCGGACGGCTTGCATTGGGGCAGTTTCTTTCTCAAAAATCTGCTGCCCGTCACGCTGGGTAATATGGCCGGCGGCATGCTTGTGGGTCTGGGCTATTGGTTCGCCTACCTCCATCAGACACCCGCCAAAAACAAATCATAATAATTATATACCCCGTTGCAGACAACGGGGTATATGACTTTAAAAATACATTTATTCTTTTTCACATACTATCGGAGCGTGTTTTCAAACATGCTCCAGGGAAATTCGTCCCTGAAACCGGCGGGCCGCAGAGAACCGGCATTTATTCCCGGACCCGGTACAGATAAGCATTTCCCCTTTTCCCGTCCCGTTCCACCACTCCCACATAATGCAGAATATGAAGTACTATGCCCGCCAATTGTTTGCCGATATGTACCTGTTTGCCAAAATCCATTACGGTAAACGGCTCTGCAAGTTCATAGGGAAGCAGCTGCAAATAGTCCTGCGGACAGACAAACTCCATCTCTTTCTCCAAAGATATGGGAATCCGGTCAAAACGGCTGGAGCCCCTTTTTTTATCCCTGCTCCACCCGTTTAACAGCTTATATTCCTCCATATTCAAAAAAGCCAGCCGGATGCTCAAATTCGGATCCCGCAAATAGGATTTGATTTTGTACAGTTCCGGAAACGCCATATAAGGATTTCCCCGCACCGGGGATTTACGTCCCCCGGAAATCTCCCCGCTCTCTTCATCAATCCAAAATAGCCGCTTGGTCAGGGGAATCGGATAAACGATGGTAACGGGATAACAAGGCAGGAAACGATCCAGCTTTACACGCATCCGGTTAAAGTTCCGGGTTTGAATCTCCACAATATCCGTGCCCGTATAAATATCCGCGACACAGTTTTCGACCTGAATCTCATGCATTTGCACATCCGGCGCATAATAATTTTTCAGCACCGCATGCACGGTTTTTTCCGACAGCGTCCCGATACCGCTGCGCTCCCTGCTGCGTCCGACAATCTTTTCTTTTGCCGCCTCAAAACGGCGAATTTCTTCCTCTGTCATCTTCAGATTTGAAACGCTACCTCCCCGGCCTCGGCAACTTCCCGCATGCAGGCAACCGCGACCGATCCTGCGCCGATATGGCAGGTTACGCTCAAAGAAAGTCTGTTTAAAATCATTTCATATCCGGGGAAGGCTTCCTCCAGTTCTTTTTTCCACTCGGCAGCCTCTTCCTCCGAACAGGTATAAGCGCCCCGGACATACATCTTCTGACCGCTAAAACGGTGCGCAAGATCGTACTGAATCGCTTCGATCATTTTGCGCTTCGCCTGCTTTTTGCCCCGCACCTTCGCATAGGCATCCAGCTTTCCGCCCTGAATCTGCAAAACCGGCTTAATATTCAGCGCGGTGGCCACTGCAGCGGCGGCCGGTGTCACCCGCCCTCCTTTTTTCAGATACTTCATCGTATCCACCGCAATGTAAATGCTGGCCTCGAGCGCTTCCCTCTCCAGCACTTCCTTGATCTGCGCCGCTTCCATCCCTTTGTCCGCCATTTTTTTCGCTTCCAGGGCCGACTGCCTCATGGTAATGGAAATTCTCTTGTTATCCACTACGTGTACCCTGCCGCCATATTCCTGCGCCATCGCCGCCGCAGTCTCACAGGTTCCGCTTAAACCGCTGGACATCGGAATATGCACAATCTGTTCATATTCCCCAAGCAGTTTTTCCCACAGTTCCAGCACCTCGCCCGTGGCCGGCTGGGACGTCCGGATATCCGCACCTTTCTCCAGATACCGGTAAAACTCCTCCTGGGTCAGCGTGATATCCTCCAAAAACAACTCCTCATCAATAAAAAACGGCATCGGAATCACATAAATCCCATACTTCTTCGCCTCGCCCTGGGTAATGCCGCTGTTACTGTCCGTTACAATCGCAATTTTCTCCATTCCGTTTACTCCCTGACATCCATTATGTCTTTACTGTCTCCCTGCCCTTAAGGTCTGCAGACGGCAGTATATTGTGATTTTCAGCCTATTATATATTATTTTTCCCTTTCTGGCAACCGCCGCACCATGTTCTCGCAAAATGCGGTTTTACCCTTTAAATACATATTTATGTAGTCTGTCAAACGCCTCCTCCACCAGTATGCGGGGAAGCGCAAGATTCATCCGAATGGTATCCGGGCAATTGAACGGACGGCCGTCCTGCCAGATTACGCCTACCCGGATTCCGGCCCGGAGCAATTCATCCATGGACATCCCTTCTTTTTGCAGCCACTTTTTGCAGTCCAGATACAGCATATAGGTTCCCTGCGGCTTTGCCAGTTCCACCCCTTCAAAATGTTCCCGTATAAACGCATAGGCATATTCCACATTTCCGGTCAACACTTGCCGCAGCTGCTCCACCCATTCGCTGCCCTCCGGCCGGTAAGCGCCGATCAGGGCATGCATGGACAAAACATTCATGCTGTTATAATGGCAAAGCGATGCCTGCTTGCGTACACGATCACGCAGATACGGGTTATAAATGATATGATAAGAACCGATCAGCCCTGCCAGGTTAAAGGTTTTGGACGGAGCATAAACCGCAATCGTCCGGTTTTTGGCATCCTCCGAAACGCTCTGCGTCGGGATATGGCTATACCCCTCCAACGTCAAATCCGACCAGATCTCGTCCGAAACCACCACACAGTCGTTTTTCCGGTAAACCTCCATGGCGGCCTCAATCTCCTCCCGCTCCCAGACCCTTCCGGACGGATTGTGCGGGGAGCAGAATACCGCAAAATGGATATGGTTTTCTTTTATTTTTTTGTCCATATCCTCATAATCCATCCGCCAGATTCCGTCCCGGTCACGCTTTAAATCGGAAAGAACTATTTTTCTGCCGTTGTTTTGCATCGTTCCCGTAAACCCGACATAAGTAGGCGCGTGGAGAAGTACTGCCTCCCCCGGCGCGGTAAATGCCTGCAACGCGGAAGAAACGCAGCCCAGCACACCGTTTTCGTAACCGATCTCCTGCCGGGTAAGTCCCTGTACCCGGTTATGCTTTTCCTGCCAGCCTATAATGCTGTTAAAATATTCCTCCGTCGGCTCAAAATACCCGAACGCGGGATGCCCCACCCGCGCAACAATATGCTCCTGAATGGTAGGCGCCGTAGCGAAATTCATATCCGCCACCCACATCGGAAGGCGTGAAAAGCCCTCCTCTACTTCGGCATTTGGAACGGGTATGACATCCACCGCAATGGAATCCTTTCCTTTTCTGTCCATAATGGTTGTAAAATCGTACCTCATCTCGTCCTCCTGTATTTTATGCGCCCTCCGGCACTTTTCTCCTACTGCGGCCCTGGGCGGCCGCCTCATTCTTTTATCTTACCACAGGCGTCTCCCTTTCGCAAGCGCGCCAAAAAACATCCCACGGAAATCGGTAACAGTTGTAACAGTTCAGCCCAAATGGCAGCAGCTTAAGGCGGGCACAGGAGCGCACGGTCGTTTCA
>DERU01000199.1 GCA_002361095.1 Lachnospiraceae bacterium UBA3332 | reverse complement strand
TGCCCTGCGGATCCTCTGCTGCCGTTTTCCCGTTCCGCGTGCCTGCCGTCCGCTCCTGCTGCCACACTCAAAAGCTGCGCAGGTCTTCCGTGTCCCCTTCCGTTTTATCAATGGAACGGATCGTCACATAATATCCGTCCCCGCCGCCAAGCTGCACATAGACCCTTTCCCCTGCCTTATGTCCCAGCAATGCCTTTCCCATCGGAGACTCCGTGGAAATCAGGCCCTCCAGCGAATTCTGACGCATTGTGGTTACAATCTTATAGGTTTCCGTTTCGTCGTCTTCCTCCAAATAAACCTCCACCTTCGTATTCACACCCACTTCATCCGCTGCGGAATCATCCGAAATCACCTCTGCGGTTTTGATCATCCGCTCCAAAAACCGAATTCTGCTTTCATTCTTATTTTTATATTTTTTGGCCGCATAATATTCAAAATTTTCAGAGAGATCGCCCTGTGCCCGCGCTTCCTTGACATCCTCCAGCGCCTGTTTGCGAACCACAAGCTTCCTGTACTCGATCTCTTCCTGCATTTTCCTGATGTCGCCCTCTGTCAATTGATGATTCATATTCCCTTTCACCATCCTCACAAACAGTAACGGTTCAGAGAAGTCCGAACCGTTACGCAGACCAGCCAATCCTGCATCCGGCAGGCGGCCTTTCAATCCCGCCCCTCAATCCTTCGGGCAAAATCCTTCAAAAATGAAATAATCGTAAAACGAACGGCACGCATCCAGCTGTGCCTGACACTTCACCGTCCAGGCTACCGAAGGACATCCGTACAGCGCTCTGCACAGATTTTTGGATAATGCCCGCATCGCCCTGCAATCATAAGCAATAAAATCCGGCCGGGTAAGGAAATTTACCAGAAGATGCCGCATCACATAATACTCCGGTTTGCGCCTGCCGTCCTCCCTCTGGTAATTCATGGACAGCTGCCCCCGGCAGATTGCAGGATAATGGTTCCTATACCACATAAGTACTTGGGGGTGGAAGGATTCTATACAGTATACGCCGTCGTATCCGTTCAAAATATCCTGTGTTTTTTCGCAGATTTTGCTCCCCCTGTTTTTATATTTTAATTCAACGATCAGGGGAACCTTCCCGTCCACCAGCCGCAAAACCTCCTCAAAAAGCGGAACCCGCTGTGCGCTTGCGTAAACCGGAAGCTTTTGAAGTTCCCCGTAGGTAAGGCTGTCCACTTCTGCATCCACCTGACAGATTCTTTTTAAATTGTGATCATGCACAACAACAACCCTGCCGTCTTTGGTCAGCTGCACATCCAATTCAATGCCGTATCCGGCGTCCACCGCCTTTTGAAAAGCCGCCAATGTATTTTCCGGCGCATCCGAAAGATTATCGTGCAGCCCCCTATGGGCATAATAAACTTTCGGCATCTGATCCGGACGTTTCGTCAGCCTGGGCGAAATCGCATACAGGTATGCCCCTGCCGCCGCCACGGTAAAGGGGATTTTTTTCTTTCCTTTCATAATCGTTAATCCTCCACATCAAAATTTTCCAAAATATGTTTTTTCCTCTCGGGCTTATTATCCCCATGCCGCACCATGCTCATGGTGACCATGGCTGCCACTGTAAATACGCAGGCATACGGGAACAATGTCCGATATGACACATACTGCAAAAGCGCTCCCGACAAAATCGGTGTGAAAATCTGCGCCGACATGGAAAAAGTATAATATAGTCCCGTATATTTTCCCACATCACCGCTGGAACACATTTCCACTACCATAGGCAGGGAATTGACACTGATTGCCGCCCAGCCGACGCCGATCAGGGCAAACCCGAAATTCACTGCGGGATGATACTGCACAAAAAAGATTGCCCCAAAATAACTCAACAGCATCATGACCAGCCCGATTTGAATCGTCTTTTTGCGGCCGATTTTCGCCGAAATAAATCCGATGGGTATGTAGCCGATAATCGCCGCTACTGTCGCCACCATCAGGCAGTTGGCAAAACCGCCCCCCGCCATCCCCCATACGGTCGTGGCGTATCGGGAAAACGCGGTCGTCACTGCATTGTAAGCCGTAAACCACAAAAAGATGGACAGCAGGATCATCCACAGGCTTCTCTTTACATCCGGCGCAAGCGCACTGCCGGAGGGCGCCTTTAGTTCCTGCGGCGCCTTTTCCTCCTCCCCATTCTCCTTTTCGATCAGAGCCGCCAGCTTCTTCTCCCGGATGGTAACCAAAAGCAGCACCACCGCCGCCACCATTATGACCGCTACCCCTATAAATACCGGCATATAGTCCGGTTTCTCCTCCCCCTTCAGCAGCACGCTGATCAGCACCAGCGTATAGACGCCTCCCACCGCGCCCATCAGGTTAATCACGGCATTTGCCTGGCTGCGGAGGGGCTTTGGGGTTAAATCCGGCATCAGCGCCACGGCAGGCGACCGGTAAAGTCCCATGGCGATCAGCAAAAAGAACAGGCTGATGACAAACAGCGCCAAATTGGCCTGCCTGTCCGCAATAGGAAGCAGCAGCATCAGCACCACGGCCAGCAGCGTCCCTGCCACAATAAACGGCGTCCGCCTGCCCCATGCAGTATCCACCCGGTCGGATAAAGAGCCCAGAAGCGGCAGCAAAAATACAGCCAAAACATTGTCTGCGGCCATAATCACTCCGGTAACCGTCTCGTTCAGGTGAAACGTATCCTTCAAAATAAGCGGTACAATGTTGTCATACATCTGCCAGAAAGCACAAATGGACAAAAACGCCAGACCGATAAAAAAAGTTCTTTTGTAGTTCAGTTTCATGCGTCCCCTCCTTCTTGGGAAAACACAGCCTCCCCAAGGCGTTTCCCCTCTTTTGTTTTCCTTCCCGCACCAAACACAAAAGGTCAGAAAGCACAGGCTTTCCGACCTCGTTCTTTACCTTCATTATATGCCCTGACACAAACATAAGTCAACCAAAACCTCCCGCACTTCCCGGAAATCGTAACAGGCCGTTACTGTTCACACAGGTCTGCGCATTTACTGCGCAGATCGTGAAAAAATGATTCAGGAGTGCAACAGGCCTGTAGTTTTCACGGGGCAGGGAAGGGCCTACCAGAAGACATGGGCTCCCACAATAATTCCTTCCCGGCTTCCGGCACGCCTGAAATGCGTTGCGCCTCCCACCGGGGATGCGCCGGCCAGCGCTTCCTGCGCCGCCTGGATACAGCTTGCCTGGATTTTTCCCCTGGCCAGCACCCGGCCCAGTTTTCCGCTTCCCGCAGGGGTAAACTGTCCGGACGCAAAAATCACATCCCTGATGGTGTTGGGATAAGCCGAACTTTTCACCCGGTTCAAAACCACCGCGCCCACGGCCACCTGTCCCTCATAGACATCGCCGCCCGCTTCACATTGGATCAAAGCTGCCAATAATAAATCATCGGAAGTCGCCATCGCTTTCGTCTTTTCAATCTCCTGCTGGCGCTTTTCCTTTTTTTGCTTTTCCTTCTCCTCCTCGGCCCGTTTCGCCTCTTCCCGCGCCCGTACCTGCTCTATCGTCTCCCCGAAATCAATCAAATGTTCCACTTTCACATATTCCGCAGACACAAGTCCGGTCTTACCCTCATAGTCAACCGCAACCCAATCCTCGGTAATCTCCATCCCGTCGCTGAATGCAAGCTGCTGGGCGTTTACCACCTCATACTCCGCCCCTTCCTCCAGCAAATCGTACACCCCGGCATCCAATGACGGCTCTTTGCGGATGCGCAGCGCGCCGGTGGTAGTGGTGGCCACCGTTCGTCCGTTGTTCTCGGCCGCCTCCTGAGCCTGCTGGCCAAACAGCAAATAGTCGTCGCTGGCCCAACCGGTCAGCTGACCCGATTCCAGTTTTGTCCAACCGTCCCGGCGCTCCAAAACCGTTCCGCCGCAATCCGCATACAGATAGCCGACCAGTTCCTCATCACTGCCCGGTTCCTTACGCACATTCAACACGTTTTGCACATGGGCCATAACCAATGTACCTTCTGTGTCACTGTCCGTCCCGTCTTTGTCGTCTGCCGTTTCCTCTTCGCCTTCTTCCTCCTCCAGACGATCAATCAGTACCGCGACCCCTGCCCCTTCGCTCCAGGAATCCGGTTCCGCCTTCGCATCCGCAGCCCATACGGGCATCTGCCAGAAAAATACGGTCAGGATCGCCAACCCGGCGCACATAAAACGTACAAATCCCTGTGCGCTGCAGGTTCCCGAAGAAAAAGCCCTCCGCACTGTCCTCATAGCTTCCCCCAATATAATTATATCTTTTTTATGCCAAATTCATTGACACATATTACGATTTAATTAGTGTCTGCTGAACAAG
>DERU01000140.1 GCA_002361095.1 Lachnospiraceae bacterium UBA3332 | reverse complement strand
TATTATGAATGCCATTTTATCATATTTTAATTCAAAAATATCATATAATGTTCTTCCATATTTCTTACAATACGATAACATATGTACCTCCAATACGAATTATAGTATTTATTTTATCATACGTTTCACTAATATACAAGACTCCACAACTTCGCTAGGAAAAGACGCTGCCCGGGCTGGCAGACTGGAATCACAGCAAGCCAATCCATCCGCATAAAGTGCTGGAAAAGATTTGACATAAAAAGGCGGAATTGTCCTGGATGCCGTACCGGATTCCGTACCAGGTCAGGCCTGCCTAGACTGTTATGCACATTTTTAATTTGCTTGCTATTCTGTTGCGGAACGGAAAAAGCAATGGTATAATTGAAACAGTATTAAAAATTGATCTTTTGAATGGTCTTCTATGGTGGATAAGATATGATCAGATTATACGATTATGAAAGATATGCAACAAGTATAAATGAGGTTTTAATTCGTGCCAGCAATAATACAGGATTTAATAAAGAAGATTTTAAGTGCGAAGTCATAAAAGAACCAAAAAAGATAGGATTGTTTAAAAAGGAAAAAGGTCTTTATCGCACTTGGTATGAATACGAGGGCATGGACGCGGATAAAGAAATAAAAATTGTGGATGCCCATTTATACGTGGATACTACCCGGAAGAAAATCCTTGTTACAAGGTTTGGATTTAAGGCATACGAGATAGACTATTCCGATTTAATTGATTATGAAAAGGTGATAGTCTCCAGCATCCGAACCCATACCCGGACAATCAGCAATAAAAACAATGCGCGCAAAGGTGCGATTTTATTCGGTACGGCAGGGGCCATCGTGGGCGCGGCCGATTCAGAAACCGTAACGGAGACCTCCACTGATGAAATTGCGGAACTGGTTATCCGGTTAAAGTTTAAGAACCGGGAGCCCTTTGAGATTTTGACGTGCAACAGGAAATACAACACAGCCAACAAGGATTGGCGCGATTTATTGGACAAAAGCAGTGACGCAGATGATTTTTTCAGGGAACTGCTGGAAAACAGGTAAGGAAAACCAAACGGCTAAACGGGAAAGGACAGTCATACGGCTGTCTTTTTCATTTGCAAAAAAACGGGGAGGATAACCATCATGCCAAAAAATAATGTGATATTGGAAGTAAGTGCATCGCTCAGGAAGGCGCAGTCACAAAAGCAGATCAGGCAGGATCTCAAAGACCTTGGGGAGTTCCGGCTTCCTGTGACGGGGACACTGCATAAGGCGAAAACAATGTCCCGGGTAAAGCAGGACCTTTCCTCCATAAACGGTGACGTAAACCTGACGGGAAAAATAAGTGACAGGGACATTACAGCGTCCTTACAGGAGGCGACGGCACAGGCACAGAGGCAGGCGGATGCAAAGCCGGTTGCCGTTGGCGTTGATATTTCCGTCGAAAAGGACAAGCTTATAAATGAAATCAAACTGCTGGCCCGGCAAAACGGCAGGATGTTTCAAAATCCGGACATGGCAGTAAAGTATAACACACTGATGGGCTTTTGGTGCTTGGGATTCCAAAAGTGGCCACCCCGCCTGATTTAAAATGCCGCCAACAGTCCGTACAGCCCCAAAAGGCATACATATCATACAAACCATATCACAGATAAAGGAGGATTCTACACAGTGAGTACCAATGATTCCACAAAAACCATCGAAAAGCTGCTCCGGAACCTGAAAGGACAGCTTACGGACGCCGGAAAAACTTTTTCCAAATGGCTGTCCGCCAATACCGCCATGACGGGCCTGATCAGGCAGCTGAAAAAAATGCCGGGAGCCGTTTACGAACTGGACTCCGCCATGACCCGCCTCTGCCAAGCCACCAATGCAGCAGGCAGCAGCTACAAACAGTTCCTGGATTCCGCCGCCGCTTCGGCACACACCCTTGGGGTTTCCCTGTCTGGGCTCATCCGGCAGACCGCCGGCTTTGCCGAGATGGGTTTTTCCCTTGCAGATGCCGCAGAACTTGCCAAATCCGTTTCCGTCTATGCCAATATCAGTGGCGCCGACAGTGCTTCAGCCGCCTCCCACATCACCGGCGCGCTCCGGGCCTTCCACATGGAAGCCTCCGGCTCCCTTTCCATTGTGGACAAACTTGGCAGGCTCGGGAAGGAATTTGCCGCAGACGCAAATGCACTGGGCTCCGGTTTGTCACAGTCCGCCTCCTCCCTCGCCGCAGCGGGCGCCGGGCTTGACCAGTCCCTCGCCATGCTGGCCGCAGCCTCCGGCCAGGACGCTTCCGGGTTCGGCGATTTCCTAAACGTTTCCGCCATGCGCATCCTCGGCATGAAGGACGGCCTTGCAGCGCTGGGCGAGGAAGTCAGGGAAACCGCCGGTTCCATCCGCCAGGTCCAGGAACAGGTTTCCCGCCACACCGGCGGGAAGGTAAACATCCTTGACGGCATGGGACAGTTGCGGAATTACTATGACATCATGGGGGACATTTCACGGATTTATGACGGGCTGTCCGCTTCCGGCAGGGCCGGGCTGGATGAAATCCTGTTCGGGAAAAGGCACATGGAAGAGGGAGAGGCGCTGCTGCAGGCATTCCAATCCGGACAGATCCAAAAGGCACTGGAGGCTGTCTCCCATTCAGACGGCTTTGCCATGGGGGAGCAGGAACGCTGGCTGGAATCCCTGGAGGCCAAAACAGGGCAGTTTGAAGCCGCTTTCCAGTCCCTGTCCTCCACCATACTTGGCAGCGGCCTGCTGCGGTGGTTCGTTGATTTGGGCACGGGCGGGGTTCGGGCACTGGACGCCGTCGCAGGCAGACTTGGGACTTTAGGAACCATCGGGACAGGCGCCGGGCTGTTTGCCGGGCTTAAAAACGTCGGCAGTCCTAAAATGTTTGGACGCAATGTTGTTTTGAATATACCGACAGTGTGTTAGTCCTGCCGGATACGGCAGTTTAGGGCACACCGCCCATGCGGTACATGGGTGTAAATGAACAGGCAATATGCTGGGAAAACGGTAAACCCCACACTACTCCCCTGCCCTGGCGACAGGACAGGTTACAGTGACAATGTGTGGGCTCCGTGGGTCAGCAGGGACAGGACTCTTGCAGCCAAGCCCTCACTGTAGCGACAACCCTGAGTAAAAGCCAGATGCAACGCTGCTTTTATAAGATGCGCTCGATACTGGGTTTCCGGTACCCAAAAACCGGTAAGGAATTCCCCTTGCCTTAGTGGAAAAAACGGGGAAAATCCACAGGCTCCAAGCTATTTGTTTTATCAATAGCAATATAGAACCATTATTATCGTTTCTATTTATCATTAGCCCCTTATTGCATTTGTCACTTTTGTTGGTTTTCTTACCAAAAACACCTGATCCTATACTGCCTGCTCCACTTTCAACACCAGAAACTCTCTGAACATTTTACTATGGCAGATAGGACATTCCGGCTGACGAGATTATTTTTTACACTGCTCTCCCATACCCAAGTTTTGCATTGAATCCAGCGTATTTCTTTGCAAATATTTCATCTATATGTTCCAAGAGGTGTTGGTCAGACTCTGGAGATGGTTTATTTTTGGCATTCTAATTGCCATATACACTATGTCGCCTTGGGTAATATCATTATGTATCCTACGGAAACCAATAGCCTTTTCTTTTATGCAGATTTTTAATTCTCTAAATTGTTACTGCATGAAAAAATCCTTATACCCATTGGTTTCTTCTTAGAAATAGCATTATTCACCATGTATATCCACAATGTCTGCATTTGTAACTTTTATTTATCTTCTTGCTAAAAATGCCCAAGCCGATAATACTTGCCCCACGTTCGATACCAGAAATTCTCTGGACATTTTTGCTATGACAGGTAGGACATTCGGGTTGACGAGATTGTTCTTCTAAAATTGCTTTACCATGTTCAAGTTTTGCTCTATTCTCCATCCTACGCTTTTCCAAATCTTCATCTCTGTGGTCAAATAAGTATTGATCAAATTCGGGAGAAGATTTTATATATTCGTCAATGAATTGTTGTTTCAAGTCATCTCCTAAACAAGTACCTAACCCATCCGCTGTAAATTCTTTAGGAACTATTTGCAATGTATTATTACAATAATCACATGGTTTTTCTAAATTTTTTGAAGTTCTCTGTACTACTCTTCCACATTTTTTACAGTAACAAAGCATTAATGATCCCTCCCATATAACATTTATGAAGTTCATTTTATCAAAAAATTTACCAATATACAAGACCCCACAACTTGTATCAGCAGATCTCCACAATCTGCTTTATGTAACTCTCTACAAGTTACAAAGTTTAGCAGTATGATATTCAAAACATTTGACAGTAAAATTGATAAATGGACAGCAAAAATAGGTATATTCGGTAAGTCATTTAAAGAATTTGGAACTGCTGTAAATGATGCGATTAAGTCAGCAATTGATAACATTAATAATTTTGATAAAAACGTTGGATTTTGGGAAAGTCTAAAAAGCAATCTATTCTCTAAAAAAGATAATAACAAAGATTGGCTTAAAAACTCCCTTGGAGAAATTATATCACAAGAGAATATTGATACTTATATTGAACAACTTGATTTAGATTCAGCAAAAGAAAGAATAATAGGCGTTTTTAACCATGAAAAATTAGTAAATCAAAACAAAAAAACTTGGCAAGATTATTTTGACACATTAGATGGTGATGAAAATTATATTAAAGACTTAATCAAAAACACCGATGATCTCTCCAAGCTCACAGGTGAAGACCTCGTTAAAGCAAACCAACAAGCCCGTGCCTCCGCTCTCGCTTACAATGAAGCAATAAAAGCACAGACATTCTCCGCCAAAGCGGGCAAAGTAGCGCTCCAGGCACTTGCGACTGCAGGCAACATGCTTGCAGGTTTACTCATTGCCAAAACCCTGCAAGCCGCCGCTGCTGCCATTGACAACTGGATTCACAGGGTAGGAAAAGCAAACGAAGCAATGGACAAAGCGGTTGGTGAGTACGAATCAGCCAAGTCCAGCCTGGAAAATGTAAATGCAGAGTTAGAAAAACAAAATAAACAATTAGGCGAACTCCAGTCCAAAGGCAAACTCACTTATGCCGAAAAAGGACAGCTTGAAGAATTGCAGGCCATTACACAGGAACTATTACTCCAAAAGGATATTGAAGAAAAACGGGCTGCCGAAGCATCAAAAGAAGCTGCCGCCAAAGCGGTTGACGCATATAAAAAGCAGTATGGAAGGTATGGCAGCACCGAAGAAGATTTACAGGAAAAACTTTCGCATGAAAACTTCCCCTTGCCAGAAGGTGCAGATGATGTACTTGGAACGACCGCGGCTTATATCCGCACGCAAGAATTACTGGAACAGTCACAAAAAGAGTTTAACGAGGCTGCAGAAAATGGGGAGGACACAACCTGGCTTGCAGAAGATGTCCAGAATTACATTGATACTGCAAATGATTACAGGCAGGCATTAGACAAAAGCATTTCAGATTTACAGGAGAAACGTCTTGCATTAAAGGACGAGTATAATAAGGCAATTGAAAAGCGTGACTCCGGAACTGAACCACTGACCTCTTCCGAAAAAGAAGTAATCGAAACTTATGAATCAATTTATGATGTCATGGGAATGGTTTATGAATACACTGCTAATAATGCATGGAAATCCATGCAGATTGAAAGTGTATTTAACACTGAAGGCATTGAAAAGACAAAAGAAGAACTAATTGGGATGGTGAAAGCTGGTACTTTTGATGAAACCACTTTACAGTCATACCCGAAATTATCCGGGGCATTGGAGCAGAATAAGGTTTCGGCTGGTGAACTGCGTAACGAATTGGAAGCATTGGCCAAAGCTGAGGATAATGTCCAGGGACACCCCATTCCAATCCCCACCATCTCCTCCTCCGTTGAACAAATCGCAAAACAGCTGGAACCCCAGTTTGCAAAGCTTACCGAAGCATACCAGTCCGTCTTCAGCGCCGGTGACAATGGGGAACCGGTATTCCAGCCGGACGCGGTGGACAATTCCATGCTGGAAGGACTGCGCCAGTCCTTTGCCGAAATCGGGGAAGAAATCGGCGTTACATTCCGGCCGTCGCTCCTAAACCCCTTCTTTGACACACTCACGGACAAGGCTGCAACAGCCCAACAGGTGCAGGATGCCTTCAGGGAACTTGCAACCGCATATCTTTACAGTACGGACACGCTTGCGCAACTGGACGGGGAAACTGCCGGGGCCATTGAAAAACAGCTGGAACAAATGGGTGTCGCAAATGCAAACGAAATTGTAACCGCCGCGCTTGCCGAAAAGGAATTGGAACTGGCCGCTTCAAAAGAATACCTTGCACGGACATCCGGGGAACTGGCTGACGCTACCGGGTCGGAAATCGCACAGTTTGGCGCGCAGCAGGTTGCCGCAGGGCAGTGCTCGGAGGCCCTTGCCCTCTTTTACCTAAAAAAGGTACTGCTAAACACAGCGGCAATTTCCACCTCTGCCGATGTGGAAAATGTGCTTACCCTTGCCAACGCAGCCGGTGTGTCAACCGAATCGCTGACAAATCTTGCACAGGCAAAAGCACAGTTTGACCTTGCCGTAAAATCCGGGAATGCCTTTCAGCTTAGCGGCGCTTATGCCGCAATGCAAATAGCCATCAGCAAGGTGAAAAATGACATTTCCAACTTCAAACCTGTGGAAGTTGATTTAACCAAAGCCGCTCCCCTATCAAAGGCACAATCCGCAGGCGCCCAAGCCGCCGACGCCTACCTGGAAGCCTTTGAGGAAGAACTCGGCAACCTAAAAGACCTGAAAGACCGCGGAACCCTCACGGAAAAAGAATACCTGGATCAGCTGAAACGGCTATACGAACAATACTTCAAAGACAAGTCGGATTACCTTGACCAGTACCAAAAATATGAACACGAATACTTACAGGGGATGAAATCCCTCTATGAATCCGTATTCGGTACCATCACCAAGGAATACGGCAAAAAAATTGACGCCGCGAACAAATCCAAAGACGCCGCCATCGACGCGCTGGAGGAGCAAAAGGATGCCGCCGTCGACGCGCTGGAGGCGGAACGCGACGCCCGCCTGGACGCGCTGGAAAGCCAGAAGGACGCCCTGCAGGAGCAGGCGGACGCCATCGAAGAACAGATTGCCCAAAAACAAAAACTGATAGACGGCATCCACGACGAAATCGACGCCATCCGGGATGCCAACCAGGAACGGGAAAACGAAATCAGCCTGCAGCAGAAGAAATACGAACTGGAGCGTGCCATGAACCAGCGCACCGCCCTTGTTTACAGGGACGGGAGCCTGCAGTACCAGAGCGATCCTGCCGGCATTCGGGAAAAGCGGGAAGAAGTCAAAAATGCCGAGACGGAAATGGAAATTTTCCAAAAGGAAAAACAGGTCAAAGCGATCGAAAAAGAAATTTCCCTGCTGGAGGAACGCAAAGACCTGATACAGGAACAGCAGGACGCCATTGACAAACAGATGGATGCCATCAGCGAACATTACGACGCCCTCATCGAACAGACCGAACAGCAGTATGACGGCATGATCCGGCAGACCGAACAGTACTGGGATACCATCCTCAGCGGGTTCGAGGAATATAAGAACCGCTATGAGGAACTGGCCGACATGGAAGCCGAGGCAAAGGCCATGGCAGACCTAAAACAGCTCTGTGAGGAAATGGGCGTCACCGTGGACCAGGTGCTGGGCATGTCGGATGAGGCATTCCAGGCATTCCGGAACAATTATACCAAAACCCTTGCGGAAATCTACTCCGGCAACGCGCAAATGACGGAATCCCTGGCACAGCTTACCGGCATGAAGCAGTCCGTGGAAGGAGTGGCGGCCGCAATCTCCGGCGGCGGCACGGTCACAGGTCCCGGAACGGACGGGCAGGGGCCGGATACCGGGTCCGGTACAACAGGCTGCGCCGTTCCCCTGACCGGCGCGCTGGATGAGCTGAAGAAAAAGTCAGACAGCGTGCTGGGAAGCGGCGGGGAAAACGCGGACGGGGAAAGCCAGGCGGCCGGAAGCGGCGTGATCGGCCGGTTTAACCGGCTGGGACAGGAGGTGAAAAACGTTACCGGCGCAATCGGCGGCGGCACAGGGGAAAATACTGACGGCGAGACAAACGATACAGACGCCGAAAGCCTGAACGGCTCCCTCTCTGCCCTGGGCACAGCCGCCCAAAATATACTGGGTGAACCGGAGGGCGACGGCGTGACCGGACGCTTCCAAACCCTTAGTAACATCCTCGGCGAAGCAAATGAGCATGTGAACGGGATATATGACGGCTTGCAGAATCTTGACGGGGAGGAAGCGGAATGTACCATCACGGTTCACATCGAAACCACGGGCGGCCTGCCTGCGGGGCTTGCCGGGGCGACGGGCACATCGCTGGATACCATGAACCTAAACAGCGCCCGTTACGGCTCAAGATTCGCGCGCCAGGAAGGGATGGCCCGGGTAACGGGCGACTGGGGCGTAAGGGGCGGCGGTTCCACCCTTGTAGGGGAACTGGGACAGGAACTGGTGGTTTTCCCCAACGGAAGGTTCCGGACCGTAGGCGACAACGGCGCGGAATTTGTGGACATTCCCGACGGAAGCATTATATTCAACCATCTGCAGACAAAGGAACTTCTCCGCAAAGGGTATCTTGTCGGCAGGGGAAAAGTCTCCGGCAGTATGCCGCCCCTCACGGACGGCGCCGCCAAAGCGCATACGGTAACCCTGACGGACGGTACGGTATTGATGCCGGTTCAGCCCGACGACCAGGCGTGGGATGTGGTAAAAAAATGGGACGCCTATGTGGAACGCACGGGCGCTTCCCCGGATATCCTCACCAACAGCGGGCTGATCCGGTACCGCCGGCAGATGGATGCATATACAGGGCATGTAAACACCATAAACAGCATCACAAACAACCGGAATCTGCGGCCAAACATCAACGTAGGCGGCATTCACATCTCCTGTCCGGGTATTACCAGCCAGGAAGTTGCCAGACAGGTGGGCGCCGCCCTGGAAAACATGTTCAGCGGCCTGCACAATTACGCTGACCAGTATGCCCGGATCCGGTAAGGCGCAAAAAAAACACAGCACGAAAAATGAGGTGAATTATGAATTTTAACGAAGAGTTAATGAAGTCCATACAAGTCATGATCAACAAAAGTCTCAGCGCCTACAAAGCGGACCGCACCTACAAATCCGTAGTGAAAAAAGTAGTCCCAAAAGGTTACGTGGTTTTGGATAACACAGGCAGCGAAAGAACCGTATCCTGCTGCATCCCCGGCCTCGCGCTGCGGGAGGGGCAGCTGGTATGGCTGACGGAACCTCTGGGGGATTTGCGGGAACTGCATATAACGGGCATTGTACACCGGTAGGAAACACAGGGGCCCTACCGCCCCTGTTTTCTATAAAAAAAATTAAAGAAAGGACTTTTACAAATGGAAAAAGTACGTTTTTTGAACAGCCAAGATGTTTACGAGGGCGAAGTATCCGTATGTGGGAATGTGGCAGCCATCCGGTTTGCCCATACGCTCCCGCCGCAGGACGTCCTCACCAATGGATTTGAGCTTTTAAACGAAAACAACGGGATCGTGCAGGCCGATTATGGGGCATACACCACCGTCTACCGGACACAGGAAGAGGATGGGATGCTGGTTGCATTCTCCAATGACGGCAGCGTTTACACCCCTCCGGTTCTTCCCGAACCGGAACCTCTGCCCCAGCCTTATGTGCCCACATACGAGGAAACGCGCAGCCAAAAGATCCTTGCGCTCTCCCAAGCCTGTCAGCAGGCCATTGAGGCCGGACTCGACATAAACGGACTGCACTATTCCTATACGGAAAAAGACCAGATCAACCTGCTCGACATCGCAGGCGCCGTAAAGCTTACGGGACTCCCCCTTGGCTACCATGCCGACGGGCACAGCTGCACCGCATATTCCGCGGAAGAACTGACCGAACTTTATACCCGTCTCGCCATGCATAAATATTGCCAGCAGACTTATTTCAACCAGGCACGCGCATATTTAAAGTCCCTGGAGGAATCGGAGGAAAACAAGGCGGTCGTGGAAGCCTACACTTACGGCACGCCGCTGACCGGCACATACCTTGCAACCTATCATGACATGGTTTCCCTGTACCATGCGCAGCTTGAAGCCCTGGGCCGGACGGCGGCAGGCAATGACACACCGTAACATGCAAACGGCTTTGCCGGACCGGAAAGAAGGTGATGCAGAATGGCACGGCCAGTTATCATGCGCATAACCCCTTTTGACGCCACAAAGGATTATGAAGTAGCCCTTTCGTGGATGGGAAACCGCGCCCATGCAAATCGGATCGTCATTTACGATAATGAAACAAACGATGTGGTATTCGACGACACGGTATCGTCTTTTGCCCTAAAGCATACGATACCGGGCCGCACATTATTAAACAACAAAAAGTATGTAATCCAGGCGCAAACCTACGACGTTGAAAACACAGCGTCCGCACTCTCTAACAAAGTGCTGTTTTTTACCTTTGCAGAGCCGGTTTTTTGTTTTGAGGGTCTTCCGGAAAACCATATTGTAGCGAATGCATCCTTTACCGCGACGGTCCGCTACTATTCGGAGGATTGGGAAGACATAAGCAAATACGTTTTTTACCTATACGACGCATCCAAAAAACTGTTGCTGCAAAGCAGTGAATTGACGGACGGTTTTGACATCAGCTATACATACCGGGGGCTTGACAATCAAACGGCCTATTACATCAGATGCGTGGGCGTCACGGTAAACGGGATGGAATTGGATACGGGTTATGTGGGAATCACCGTCAAATACGAAAATCCCAATACCTATGCCCGTATCTACGCCACCCCCCTTCCCTCCCGGGGATGCATTCAGGTGGCAACAAACTTAATTATCATCCAATATAACGGTACGGACAGCTTTTCCTACACCGACGGCATGATCGACCTCCGGGATAAAACCTTGTATTATAATGAGGGCTTTCTCATTGAAGATGATTTTACGGTCATCATCCGGGGGATGCATTTATGGCAAAACGCGGAATTGTTTAAGATGCGGAACGGCAATTCGGGCTTAACCTTAAGTTCCCACCTATATCCGGGGGATAAGCTGCGGTTCCGCCTGGTTGTCCCAAACGGGGTGAACCGCTATC
>DERU01000084.1 GCA_002361095.1 Lachnospiraceae bacterium UBA3332 | reverse complement strand
GGTCCGCGTGCCTGCCTTCCGCTGATGCCATTGGGGCCCAACTGCTACCGGATTTTTCGTGACTTGACTCAAACGGCAAGGCTCATTTTCCGGATGTATGCTATAATGCAGAAAAAACAAGAAAGGATACCATACAAATGAAAAAAAACAAATCCAAAGTCATATTATTTATCACCACGCTGCTGTTGGCCGCTTCCCTTTCCCAATTTGCCTCCACCAGCGCAAAAGCCGCCGGTTTTGCTAACAAAGGTTCTGTGTCCGGGAATCAGCTTCAACCGTTCTGCGATAGAGAGCCAGAATATTGTGAAGATTAGGACTGTCCAAAAGTTCCTTCATATTTTTTCCGATTAATTGTATGGTCATGTCTGCACTATGATAATTCCGGTTACTGATATCCGCACACAGGGAAAGTGACAATTCATCAATAATCTTTTGATAATACTTTTTACGGTCAATCTTCATATAAATCCACGCCAAATCATAGTGCAGCACCGCCACCTTGAGCGTTTTTCCGCTCTCCGCCAAAACACAGATCGCGTTCTCCGCCTCCGCAAGCGCTTCCTCATATTTTTCTCCCAGCCCCAGATATTTCACCAGGTTCAGCAAAACGGTGGCGTACATCGTCGCCTTATCCCGGTTTCCCATATAATTGCATTCCAGATGCTCTTTGAGTTCCCGGAGCAGTTCCACTGCCTTCTGCGTATTACCCATGTCCCCGTAACCGATCGCAATATTGTTGATCAGGATCAGTTCCTGATGGCTCAAAAAGCATTCCCGGATCGGTTTTCCTCCAAAATACGGCACTGTCCATTTCAGCAGGTCCGTCAATTCCGTGACCTGTGTCTTACACATTTTCCCCTCCGTCCTGCAAATTACCCTTCCCATCCCCAGAAACTGATGGTAAATGGTTTCTTCCGGGAAACTGCACAGTTCCCGCTCCAGTTCGTCCAGCGCCTCCCCGGCCTCCGCCATTTGCTGGTGGTACAAACGGATGCGGACTTTACTCTCCAATTCGTGAATCCGATACACCTTATCCCCGATAAAAATATCATAAGCCTCCGGCCACTCCCCCATTCTCTCCATCAGCGACGCAAACTTCACATAAGACGGCTCCCGCATTCCGTGTTCCATTTTGGAGAGGGCGCTCGCCGTACAAATTCCGTAACAAAGCTCCTCCTGCGTGATCCCTTTTGATTCCCTGCACTTTTTCAAAATCGCACCCATCGAATAAACAGCCATATTCCCATCCCTTCCGCTGCCGTTTTGAATCCGTCTACACCATCCCCATACCAGACACATCATACCGTAACGGATTTTTCCGGTCAATAAACGTTCCGGACGCTTTTTTCCCTCTTTTCAGCCCAAAAAGCGTCAACATGCGCAAACTTCCCGTTTCCGCCCATGTTGACGCTTTTTGCAAACATAATATAACGAAATAAAATCATGTCCCGGCATTCAGGCTAACGAAATCTATTTGTAACCGTTTTCGGCATCAATAGTTTTCCACAAACTGAAAAAAATTGTACAGATACAGCACATCCGTGGGCGCATACTCTGCAACCGCCTCCGCCAGGTCCCTGCGGTAATATCTGGGATCCACCAGCCAGATCGTTTTATAATCCCTTGTGAGAAACGGCGCGAAACAATTCGCATAGGAATCCTTGATCAGCAGGATGCTGCGGTCCTGTGCGCCGTCCCCGCAGATACGGACCACCGGGTAATTGCCGTCCAAAAAAAACGCGTACGCATCCTTTGTCCCAAGCCTCTGTCCAAAATAGCAGGATATCTCCCTTCTGTCCTCATACACAAATGCCGTCTCATGTTCCCCTTCCCCTCTGCGCGCAAAAACTTCCATTTTGTCCGGGCGGACCGGAAGGTTCACCTTCGCCTGCAGCGTCCCCCAAAAATCTTCCTTGACCACTGTTCTTTCGTATTCCGCCAACGAAGGAGACGACAGTCCAAACGACTCCGCAAAAGCCTGGTACCCGTAAAACGCCCCCAGCGTCGTCCAATGATGGTCGGATCCGTAATATATTTCCTCCCCACCGTGCGCGGCCAGCGAAGATAAAGCGTCCGGCGCAAGGATGCCCGTCTGCGCCGCCTGTTTTTGTATCTGCCTAATCCAGCCCGCCTGGTCAAATCCGGCCGCGAAAGCCGGAAGCCGCTGTACCTGTACCGCTTCGGCGGAAGGGACAAGCATCACCCCCACCCGTCCCTCCACCATATCCTGTATCTTTTGGGCCTGTTCCATCATGCGCCGTACTTTTCTCTCCGCTTTCCCGGTATCCACGGACTCTTGCGTGTGCCGCTCCACCAGCGTATTTTGGGGCGCAAAATAAACGCCGTTGCTGTCCTTTTTTCCGGACAGGCGCTGTGTCCCCGTCTTTGCCGCAATCCAGCGATCCCGCCACGGAAACTGATCCGTCACATATGCCTCATAGTTTTTCTGATAGCTGCCGTCCAGCCACCCCTGTATGGAAAATGCCGGTTTCTGCGCAAGCGTCCGGTTTTCCGTCTCCGAAAAAAAACGGTCCGGAATCCAGAAATCCGCAGCCAGTATCCCTGCCATCCCCAACAAAAACGCAGCCAACGCCTTCTTTTCTTTTCCCATCCTGCTTTTCCCCACACCTCCGATGCCGCCTGTTTTTGTTCCCGGCCCGCATCTGCATTTCAAAAACGGAAATATAAAAACGGATTGTAGCTGGCATCCACCAAAAACGCGACGGACAGCCCAAACACCAGCAGCTGCCAGACCGTCTCCGCCGTTCCTCCAAACCGCCGGCAAAGACTGCGCCCCACCTTTGCCGGCAGCGGCGTGGCCCCAACCGCCAGCAGGACAAACAGGAGGGCATTGCTGTACAGTTCATACAAAACCGCCCTGTCCGCCATCCCTGCCGCACCCATCCCCAGCATGGATTTCGCCCAAAGCAGGGCGTCCCCTAAATCCGGGCGGGAAAACAAAACCCAGCTGCCCAATACCAGCAGCCACGTATAAAGCAAACCGACACCGCTCCAAAGTTTTTCCAGCCATCTTCCAATCCACATCTTCTCCAAGATCAGGAAAAAAGCAAACCACAGGCCCCAAAGCAAAAAATGCCACGCAGCACCGTGCCAGATGCCCGTCAGCATCCACACCGTCAAAATATTCCGAAACTGTCTGCCCCTTTTGCACCGGCTGCCGCCCAGCGGAATATAGACATACTCCCGAAACCAGCCCGAAAGCGACATATGCCAGCGCCGCCAAAAATCCGTAACGCTCCGCGCTACATAGGGATAACGGAAATTTTCCGGAAACGTAAACCCCATCATTTTCCCCAGACCCGCCGCCATATCGGAATAGCCGCTGAAATCAAAATAGATTTGAAATGCAAAGCACAACATTCCGGTCCACGCCGCAAGCATGGTCAGTCTGCCGCTTCCCCATCCGGCGATCTGTTCATAAAGGGCTCCCGCCTGATTGGCCAGTAATACTTTTTTCCCGAGTCCCACCGTCATGCGGTCAACCCCCTCCCGCAGTCCCACCGCCGTAACCCTGCGTTCTTTCAGCGCCTGTCCCACATCCTTATACTGCACAATGGGACCCGCGATCAGCTGGGGAAACATGGTGACAAACGCCCCGAAAGCGACGATATCTTTCTGGGCCGGAACCCTCTTCCGATATACATCAATGGTATAGGACATCGTCTGGAATGTATAAAAAGAAATGCCCACCGGAAGGGGCAGGGCAAGAAGGGGGATTGCCGTATGAAAAACGCCGTTTACGGTTCCGATCAGGAAGTCCGCATATTTAAAAAAACCCAGCAAAGCCAGATTGAGCGTCAGCGAAGAAACCAGCAGCAGCTTCGCCCGCCCCTGCCTCCCCCCCTGCGCGGCCTTTTCGATGCAGATTCCGTGCACATAGTCCGAAAGCGCAGAAAAAAGCATCAGCGTTACATATACCGGTTCCCCCCAGGCATAAAAGACAAGGCTCCCCAAAAACAGGACGAGGTTTTTCGCCCTGTAAGGCGCCAGCAAATACAAAATCATGAATGCCGGAAGAAACCTAAACAAAAACAGTAAGCTTGAAAAAACCATTTGCGGCATTCTCCTATTTTGTCAGGATTTCTTCAATTGCCTCCAACGCTTTGGCATTTTCCTGCTCACAGTGCTTGATGGCGGCTGCGTCCCCGTCTTCCTCCGGTTCCGGCGTCTGGGCGCCCAGCTGCACAAAACAGACGTAACGTCCGTAAACCGCAACCTGCGCCGCCTGCACCTTTCCCAGATTCATGGGATACTGCAGGACCTGCGTCGTATTGTATTCCTTATAGGCAAGCAGGGCGTCCTCCACCTGTTTTTCACAGCCTTCCCTGGCCTTGACAATGACCAGCGTATCCACGTTGGCCGAGATCATCGGGGTCTGCGCCAAAATTTCCTCGTACATTTCCTCCTTGACCCCATACGTATCCTCCAACAGTTCCGCAGGCATGTCCATATCCGGCCAATAGTTATCCCCCAGCTTTTGCGCCACCGCCGCCTGGATATCGGCCACCGCCACATCGTCTTTGTAGCCTGCCGCGCTGCCTTCCTGCGATGCGCCGTCCTGCCCTTCTGCCCTGCCGCAGGCGGCAGCCGCCAATACCATGCCCGCCGCCAAAATCATCGCCATCATTTTTTTCATTCTCATACCTCTCATTTTCCTCCTGTTTCCTACTCTGCGGCGTATCCTGCCGCCCGCATCCGCTTTGGGTTAGTCTGTCCACCTTTTTCGCAATCATACGCCATACCGGGCACAAGCCACAGGCATGCCCAACGGATTTTTGCCCTTCCCGCAGGCCTTTTTTATACGATTGGAATTTCATTTCCTATCGTATAAAAAAAGACGGTGATGCGTACTCGCGCGT
>DERU01000109.1 GCA_002361095.1 Lachnospiraceae bacterium UBA3332 | reverse complement strand
TGTTCGGACAATTTTGCGCCCTGAAAAAGAGGACGGCTTTCGCTTTTGACGGAGGAGTCGGTTGGCTGATTCCCGCGAGCGATGCGCCAAGCGGCTGCGGAGCAGACATTTGGTGAATGCCGCGAGGGTTACATACCCCGCTGCTCTGCAGCACTTCAAATTGGACGCCCCGTTGCTTGCAGCGGGATTGTTGACTGAATGGCATAATGCACAATTTGCAGGCCGGAATGCATGCGCAAAAAGACGAAATATATAAAAACCAACATTTTTTGCTTACCAAAAAGTTTTTAATCAATTATAATAAAAGTGTAAATTTGTTCAGGCGCGGAAGGTAGGTAGAGAATGAAAAGGGTAAAAGCAGCATGCATTACACAAACATTACATTTCCTGTTAAAGGAAGATGCCGGTCATGATTATGCCGTGAAGCTTGTCAGTGAAGAAGTAAAAAAGTATAAGGAACAGCTTGACAGGAATAGGGTTTCCTACAAGATTCTTTCGGAAGATATACAGGCGGACGGTTCGGTTATTATGGAAATTAAGAAACAATATAATTCATCCCCGACGGGGCATTACCTGGATTAGCCGTAAAGAGGGGTGTTTTATGTTGGAAACAGAAAATTTGCTGGAAGAAACCGTAGTACATAAATTGTTTGGGGCAGGAATTATCAGGAGTGCCGCTGACAAATACCTGGAAGTGGATTTTCCGAAAAAGAATAAGAGGAGTAAATTTGTATATCCGTTGTGCTTTAACGGTTTCCTTATGCTGGAGAATGAAGGAAAACGGGCAGAGGTGCAAAAAGACCTGGAACAATGGAAGGCGGAGAGCGGTGCTGTCCGGAAGGAAATATTAAGGCGCCGCTCCGAAAAAACAATGCAGGAGATTGAGGCGAGGAAGGCCGCCGCCAAGGAAAAGAAGCTGCGGGAAGCACGAAGGGCAATGGAGTATCGCTCCGCTTATAACGGCGCCAAGCGGGAGAAGGGCGCAGGCAGGATTCCGCAGGGCAGATGATGGATCATGGGGGTAGTGTAATACCCGATAAAAAGCTTCCGGCGGGTCGCACTGTGGCGGGACGGAAATTGTCGCTGATGCGATCCGCCACAGGCGGGGAATCCTGTAAGGCATGATTTTTATTCTACGGTAACGGATTTGGCCAGGTTTCTGGGTTTATCCACATCCAGCCCCCGCCCAAGGGATACATAATAGGCAAACAGCTGCAGGGGGATGATGGACAAAGAACCCATGAAACAGTTTTCGGTCTGGGGCACATAGAGAACGTAGTCCGCGTGGTTTTCCATATCCCGGTGCGGCAGGGTGGTGAGTCCCATGACGAAAGCGCCGCGGGTCTTGACTTCCACGATATTGCTGACAGTTTTGGGGTAGAGGGCATCCTGGGTGGCGACGGCCACCACAAGGGTGCCTTCTTCCATAAGGGAGATGGTTCCGTGTTTGAGTTCCCCGGCCGCATAGGCCTCGGAATGGATGTAGGAGATCTCCTTGAGTTTCAGGGAGCCTTCCAGGCAGAGGGCATAATCAATGCCGCGCCCCATGAAAAAAATGTGCTCGGTGGCCAGATAATGGTTGGCGAAAAACTGGATTTTTTCCTTTTGGGATAAAAGGCCTTCGATCTGGTCGGGTAAAAGGCGCAGGGCATCCAAAAGTGTTTGGAAACGCCGGGGCGTAATCGTGCCGCGCAGCCGGGCAAATTTCATGGCCAACAGGTAAAAAACCGTCAGCTGACAGCTGTAGGCTTTGGTAGTGGCCACAGAAATTTCGGGGCCTGCCCAGGTGTAGAGTACGGCGTCGGACTCCCGGGCGATGGAACTTCCCACCACATTGACGATGGAAAGTACATGGCAGTTGTGGGCTTTGGCGTCCCGGAGGGCTGCCAGGGAATCCGCAGTTTCCCCGGACTGGCTGACGATGATGAGCAGGGAGCCGGGGGCGTAGAGGGGATTGCGGTAGCGGAATTCGCTGGCAAGATCTACTTCCACAGGGATACGGGCCAGTTCTTCCAGCACATATTTTCCGGTGACGCCGGTGTGGTAGGCGGAACCGCAGGCCACGATGGTAATTTTTTGCAGGGCGCGGATGGCGTCATCGGAAAGCCCCAGTTCTTCCAGTACGATATCGTCTTCCCGGATACGCGGGGAGATGGTATCCCGGATTGCCTTGGGCTGTTCATGGATTTCCTTGAGCATAAAATGTTCATAGCCGCCCTTTTCTGCAGCGTGGATGTCCCAGTCGATGGTGGCAGGGGTCTTTTCAATGGACTCGCCGTCGATGTTAAAAAAACGGGTGTGTTCGTTGGAAAGGCAGACAATCTCCTCGTTTTCCATGTAATAGACGGTCCGGGTATACTGCAGGATGGCCGGAACGTCGGAGGCGATAAACTTTCCCGTATCGTCGGTGCCAACGATCAGCGGACTGTCTTTTCTGGCGGCGTAAATATGGTGCGGATGATCCAGAAACATGATTCCGAGGGCATAGGAGCCCTCCACACGGTGCATGACCTTTTCGATAGCTTCCACGGGATCGCCGCGGTAGTATTCGGTCAGCATGTGCGCCAACACTTCCGTGTCCGTTTCGGAGGCAAAACGGTACCCCTTTTGTTCCAGCCGCCTCTTTAATTTGCCGTAATTTTCGATGATGCCGTTGTGGACGACGGCAATGGTATTTTCCGCATTCATGTGGGGATGGGCGTTGGTGTCGGAAGGGCATCCGTGGGTCGCCCAGCGGGTGTGCCCGATTCCGCAAAAGCCCGGCAGCAGCGCGCCGTGCCGGGTCATTTCGTCCAGCACGCGCAGCCGTCCCATCGCCTTTTCCATGTGAATGCTTTCGCCGTCAAAAACGGCGATGCCTGCTGAATCATACCCCCTGTATTCCAATTTGGAAAGACCGTCCAAAATGATGGGGGCGGCAGGTTCCTTTCCGATATATCCTGCAATTCCGCACATAAGTAATTCCTCCCTGTTTTCTGTCTTATGGCAAAAAGGCGCAGTTATCACCCTATGGCTGATAAAAGCGCCTTTGCTTTTTCCTTCCCTATAAAGTATACACAAACAGGCCATGATGTCAATAGTGTTAAAAATAACGGTAACAGTTCAGCCCCCAACGGC
>DERU01000242.1:17125-31795 GCA_002361095.1 Lachnospiraceae bacterium UBA3332 | reverse complement strand
TCCAGATACCGGCACTTCATAAACATATCCGAACTTTTCTGTGCGTCCGTCTGGGAGATTCCGGCCACATTCCGCATTTTTGTATACAAAAACATGTTTTTATAAAAATGGCTCTCGTCCACAAAAAGCCTGTCCACGCCTAACTGCTCAAAGGTGACCACGTCATCTTTCCTGCCCTGGTCATTGAGTTTGTCAAGCCGCGCCTCCAACAGCTTTCTTGTCTTTTCCATCTGCTTTACGGTGTATTTTGTCCCTTCTTCCTCAGCCAGTTCCTCCACCGCCTCCGTAATGTCATCTATCTGTCCCTTTATGGCTGCAGCCTGCCGTTCTATGGAAAGGGGAATCCGTTCAAACTGGCTGTGCCCGATAATGATGCCGTCATAGTCGCCGGTGGCGATGCGGGCGCAGAATTTCTTGCGGTTTGCCGGTTCAAAGTCTTTCTTTGTTGCCACCAGCACATTCGCCCCCGGATACAGGCGCAAAAAATCGCTGCCCCACTGCTCCGTCAGATGGTTTGGCACTACATAGAGGTTTTTCTGTGACAGGCCAAGCCGCCTGCTTTCCATGCCCGCCGCAATCATCTGGAAAGTTTTTCCGGCCCCCACGCAGTGCGCAAGGAGTGTGTTGTTTCCATATAAAATGTGCGCCACCGCGTTTTTCTGGTGCTGCATCAGGGTAATCTCCGGTGTCATGCCCACAAACCGGATATGGCTGCCGTCGTATTCCCGCGGGCGGATGCTGTTGAACAGGTCATTATATTTCCTGCACAATGTCTCCCGCCTGTCCATATCCCGGAAGATCCATTCCTTAAAGGCTTCCTTGATCATCTCCTGCTTCTGCTGGGCGATCATGGTCTCCTTTTTATTCAGGACGCGCCTCTCCCTGCCATCTTCTTCAATCATATCGTAAATTTTTGTGTCACGCAGGTTCAGCGCATCCTCCAATAAGCGGTAGGCATTTACCCTCTGTGTCCCGTAGGTAGCATTGACCAGTGCGTTCCCGCCGGAATCCACACTTTTCCCGGAGACATTCCACTCCCCGTTGATCTTTGCATACTTTACTTCTATCTGTTTTCCCAAATACTGCTTCGGTGTCTGGAAAAGCTCCCCCATAAATTCCGTGATATAGGCTGGTTCTATCCAGGTGGCGCCAAGGCGTACTTCGATTTCGGAAGCTTCCAGGTCCTTCGGCTGTACACGTTCCAGCGCCTGCACATTTATTTTGTATTCCGGATGGTTTTCTGCAGACTGCTTTGCAACAGCTAATTTCTCCCGGACGTTGCCGGATAAATATTCGTCTGCCGCCTCCCAGCCCTCTGTCAGCGGATTCTTAAAGATTACTCCCGCCAGTTCCTCAGTCACTTCCTCTTCCGTCTTTCCTGAAAGCTCTGCCATAAAGGGCACGTCCACCTTTGCCCGCTCCCCGATGGAAACGGCGAGGGCTTCACTGGCCGTATCAACGCTTGTCACCGGCACTGCTTTCCGGATGGTACGTTTGGTGAAAATATCGGCTTTCCTTTTCAGCTTCCCCTCTTCGTCCAGAAATTCCAATGACGCAAGCAGACAGTAGCTGCTGTCCTGGGAAAAAGCGCGCCTGTTGGCCGTGCTGCTGATCAGGCCGTATTTTGCCGTATAACTGTCATACCGCCTGTTCAATTCCCGCTGCAATGCGGCGACGTCCGCATCGCTCCCGTCCTCCATCTGGCACTGCAAAAGTGTCTGCGTCAGGTTCCGAAGTTCAATCATGCCCAGCACGCGCTCCGTTGTTGTTTTTGGCAGCTCCATCAGGTTCATCCGTGAGTTTTCCCGGTAATATACTTTCCCGTCTACATTAGTGAAACTAAAATTCTTTACGGACGGGTCTGCCGGGATATAGCTTGGTGTCTCCTCTAATTCTTCATCCGCGAATGCAATCTCCGTAATGGTCCCATGGATATGGCCCACCGCTTTTTTTAACTGTTCGGAGAGAGCCGCCCCTTCTATAGGCTTTACCGTCACTTCCTGTTTCCCAAACTGCGTGCTTTCCATGGCGAATGTCCCAAGCACCATCTCCGGGTGTGTGGCAAAATAGGCATTAACAGTATATCCTTCCTCTGTCGTCAAAAGCCCCACCCATTCCGGCTGCTCTAAGGATGCCCGGTCGCGTTTCTGGAAAAATAGAATATCCGCCACCACGTCCGTCCCGGCATTTCTTTTAAACGCATTTTCGGGGAGGCGGACCGCGCCAAGGAGGTCTGCGCGGTTTGCGATATACTGCCTCACGCTTGAATTTTGTTTATCCATGGTGCCGCTTGATGTCACCACGGCGACCACCCCGCCGGGACGCACCAGGTCGAGGGATTTTGCGATAAAATAATCGTGGATCATAAAGTTATGGCGGTCATACCTTTTGTCTGCCACTTTGTATGCGCCAAAGGGCACGTTCCCGACCACGCAGTCAAAAATGCTGTCCGAGAAGTCTGCCGTTTCAAATCCCTGTATGGAGATGTGGTTTCTCTGGTAGAGCTGCTTGGCGATCTTTCCGGAGACAGGGTCAAGCTCCACGCCGTACATTTTTAACCCGTCCATCGTATCAGGCACCAGCCCCATGAAATTGCCGGTGGCGCAGGAGGGTTCCAATACATTCCCCTCCTTTAACCCCATATTTCCCAATGCTTCATACATGGCTTTTATGACAACCGGGGGCGTATAAAACGCATTTAGCGTGGAGGCCCGCGCCTCTTTGTATTCCTCCGGTGATAATGCCTGTTTCAGCTCGGCATATTCTGCAGCCCACGCCTGGTCTTTTTCCTCAAATGCTTTCGGGATGCCGCCCCATCCGGCGAAACGTGACAAAATTTCCTGTTCTTCCTTCGTGGCAAGGCGGTTTTGCGCTTCCAGCTCCTTTAACAGATAAATGGCATCCATGTTGGCGCGGAATTTCTGTTTTGGCCCGCCTGCACCTAAATCATCGTCAGTGATACGGAAGTTGGTTCTCTCCTGCCCACCTGTTACGGGTTTTTGTCCTGTCTGGTCCCCTGTTTGTGGAAAAATCCCCGCCTGTCCCATCCTATCCGGGGTTTCTAAAGCACCAGGCTCCAAAGGAAGTAACCGTTCCCTGCGGATGTTATTGATCTCTTCCGGATTCATCACATGGCTTGTAAGCGGGGTAATTTCCTCCTCCAATGCCGTCTTCCCGTCTGCCGCCATCTGTTCGTTTATATCAACGATCAACTGCATTTGTTCCGGTGGAAAATCCGGGTTCAGCATCGGCACAAGGTTCAGGCCTTTTTCTGCCGCTTCATAAATCACATCCACCTGCTCCGGTGAAAAATCTTCCAGATATACGTCCGCTTCCTCCATCGCAAGAAACAGCCTGTTTTCGATCAGAAGTGCTTCCTCTGGTTCCATTTCCTCCTGCAGTGGTTCCGGCTCTGGTTCTTTGGGGGTCTCTATGGATTTTCCGGTTTCCGTTTTTTTCTCTGCTTCAGTCTCCTGTGCCGTCTCCGGTTCTTTCCCTGTTCCGGCATCGTGTACCGTCCCCGTCCCTGCTTTTTTCTCTGCCCCGTCATCCCGCAATGTCTCCCGGGTTTCTGCCAGTCCTATTTCTTTTCCTTTCTCTTTTTTTGGCTCCTGCGGCTCCGGTGGTGCAGAAATATTCATAAAATCAAAGATAGATAATTGTCTGCCGTCTTCAATCTGTACTTCTTCTTTTTTCTTTTCTGGAAATATGGTGTATGTCCCCTCCACATATCCGTGCAGGTCTGCGAGGATCTCCACCCTCATTTCATAATTCTCAAAATCCAGGGGCATTTCGGCAATAATTTCATCCATACGCGAAAGCAGCCTTTCCCTTCCCTCCGGATGGCGAAGCAGGCCCACCACATCGTCCCGGTGGGTAAAAATATCCGGGTTCCCCTCCCAGGGCCGCATGATGTGGATGGGGAGGCGGCTGTAAAAGGTGACGACACGTCCTGCCATAACCTCCCGCTCATAATCAGGCATCCGGGAATAATCCGCGGCTTTTAAGTAATTTTCATTTTGGATTAACCGTTCTATCCGTTCTGCCACTTTTGGCCATTTGATCAAAATTTCCGCATCCGGATGGGTGTAGCCTCCCCTCCGCAGGCGTAACCCTTTCCCGTCATACGATGCATCCGAATTGTCCGCACCGGAAAGCGCATGGCTGCACCCGCCGGTTCCATAGCTATTCTTGATAAAATCTGCCTTTTCTTTCCCTGTCTTATCCTGGATAAAAAATGAATAGATTGACAGCCGCCCGTCAGCGTAAACACCGCCGCCCTGTAAAAAGGCATCTATCTCATCTTCCGTAATAAAAACCGGGTGTGTCTCCCATGCAAAGCCTTCCCTCGCCTGGAAAGGCACGGCTTCTTTAGCAAATTTCTGAAACTGCGCCAGTACCCTCGGCGGGTTATATAGCTTAAAGCGCATAATCCCCGGGTCTTCCCCATAGGCTTCGGCTAACCCCTCCAGCCGCTCAACCAGTTCCGACAGATAGGCAGGCTGGGCAATCCGTTCCCTTACTCTTTCCACCGTTTTAGGATAATCGATATCAAAGATTTCTGCATCTTCAAATACAATCTCTGCAACGCCCTCTGCCATATCCCGTTCCATGGATACCAGTACCCCGGCATGCTCCTTCAAAGCATTCTCCCGCGCCGCGTCAAGTACGGCCTGGGGTGCATACTCCCCTTGTTTTAACAACTGGAGGATGCGCCCGCTCACATCCTCCCAGGAGAGAAAAGCTTTATCAAGAGTCTGGCCATTTACCGTATGCCCGGCGGCGATCTGCATCCCTAACTCGTCATACCAGACGGCATAGTCCGTGCCATGAATCGTAAGGCCGATGCCGCCTTTTTTGTACTCTTTGCGGACAAATTCCGTGTATTCTTCCGGGGTTTGGTCTATCATAAAATTGTAGATGATACGGAGATGGCTTTTGTCCTTATTGCCGCCGCCCCGGAGCACCTCATCCACCACATCGGCGGGAATCGCAATCTCCCCGGCATACAATGCCTGCATGCGCTGTTCTATTTCCCGTTTCTGCTGTTCCACGGTGGGGAGGGCTGGCAAAGATAAAGCAGAGGCGGTTTCTTCCTCTGCTTTGCTCAAATCCTGTTCGGTTTTTTCCTCAATTAGCTGTACACCAATTCCTGTAAGATGCTCTCCTCCGCCATCGCCGTCAGCCCGTTCATATGCGCCGTCCACGCCATCGGGTCTTTCTCCTTGTCCGGTGCCGGGTATGTCCGAAGCAGCCCTTTCATCAGCACTTCCAGTCTCTCCGTGGCCGCTTTCTCGGTCTCCAGAAGATGCCTGTCCAGTTTCCCCGACAGCATCATGCTCTGGTACCATCCGTTCTTGTTCTCCTTCAGGTATGTCCGGCGCAGCATCCCGTACTTCCCGATCACCACTTCCGGTTCCTCCAAGGTCAGGTTCGGGAACAGGTAATCCCCTTTCCGGTGGTAAGTCAGTTCCATTTTCTCCTCCCCTTTCTGTGCCCTCTGTCCTCTCTGCGCCCTTGCTTTCGCGCTTTAAAGTGCTAAATTTATTATAACTGATCCTTTTCTCTTTTGCAACCGTTTCCCGGTATTTTTCAATTAAAATTCCGCGCACCGTCCGTCCGATATCCATAAGCACGGGCCCTGCAGTCCGGCTTGCGGCATTCCCAAGAAAAGTCAGCACGGGCAGCGCATGGTAGTCGGTGATCCCTGAAAAATCTTCTTCCTCCAGATGTTCCATCGGGTCAATCCCACAGCGCACGGAAAGCATATAAAAAACGCTGTTTACCAGAAGCTTCCTAAACTCTATGCGCACCGTATCCTCGTCCAGGCCTTCTAAAAACGTCCCTTCCTTTTCCTGTAAAAGGCCGTCCATGGCTCCGTCCAGCTTTTCATCCGCCATCTGGCTTGCAACCACAGATAAGGCGGCGGGAAGGTTTGGAGCGTCGCCTGCCGGTAACCCATAGGTGTCTGCCAGGCGGGCAAGCACAGCTTCCTCCTGCACATCCTCCATGCGCCACAGGTTCGGCGTCCTGCCGCCGCGCACCGTATGGGTGTCGGATATGTCAAATACATACCTAAGCCTCCGCCTTGGTCCGGTATCTTCAATCAGCGCGATACCCTTTGCCCCGCGGTTTACCCACCGGTTCATCCTCCCGTTCCACAGCTCAAGGGACGCACAGGCAGTTGCATCCGGGCGCTGGGCGTGGATTAGGAGCGTATCGGAAAAAGAATAGCGGTACAGCTTCGCCGCCGTATCCAGATACTTCATCCAGTCCCTGGGGGATGCGGTAACCTCCTCTGCTTTCTCTTCCGCAAGTTCACGGATTTCTCGTAACTTTGCCATGTAACTCCCTCCCTGCTGCCACCAATCCTGTTTCCGTCAGAGAAGAAAGGTTCTGCCGGAAACAGGATTTTTTTCTGGTTTATTATTTACCTGTGCCCCTTCCGGATTTTCCCCCGCCCTTTTTCTTGGGAAATTCCAGGCTGAAACTGGCACGTCCGTCCTCTGTCTTCATCAATACATCTGCCGCAAAAGTCTCTCCCTTTTTCTGCGAATACAAATCCTCCACATGGGTGCGTCCATTCTTTAACAGATCCACCGCCATCTTCTTATCCACTGTTTTTTTCATACCGGCAAAATAACGGTTCTCTTTCCATAAAGAGAAGGAACACTCCCGGCTCCCGCAGTAAAAGTTCTTTTTCCCTTCATAGACCGGATTCCCACATACCGGGCAGATACCGACGCTTTCCCTTGTATGGAAACGGTACTGTTCGTCCTCTGATATGGCGCTGCATTCTTCCAACACCTGTTCCACCAGGCCGGTGATCCCTCTCAGGAAAGCACCGCCGTCCATCTGCCCTTTCTCCATCAAAAGCAGTTTGTTCTCCCACTCCGCTGTCATGGCGGCTGACTTTATATAGTCAGGGAGGACGGCAATTAATTCTTTCCCGTCCGCCGTAGGGAGGATCTGCTTCCCGCTCCGCTCCGCATACCCGGAGGAAACCAGTTTTTCTATGATGGACGCCCTGGTGGCCGGTGTGCCAAGCCCTTTTTTCTCGGTACCCTCTTCAAACGCCTGGCTGCCCGCCCGCTCCATGGCCGCAAGCAAAGTGTCCTCGGTATATGCTTTCGGCGGCGATGTAAAGTGCCTGCTGCTTTGTGCCGTAACTTTTGGTATCTCCATCCCCTCGCACAACCCATCCGGAAGGGAAACTATATCCTCCGCAGCATCCCCCTCCCCCGCTTTCTCCCGGCCTGCCGGTTTTTCTTTCTGTACATAGCGGCGGAAACGGTCTTCCATCCCCTTGTAGCCGGGCTGGACCAGGGTTTTCCCTTTGGCAAAAAACGTATGCCCCTCACAGCACAGGCTAAGCGCCGTCTCCTCATAAATACATTCCTCCGATACCGCCTGTGCCAGCCGCTGTCCGACCAGATAAAAAATATGGCGCTGCTTTTCAGGCAGTTTTCCCAAATCCTTGTTCACGGCCTCTTTCGTAGGCAGGAGGGCATGATGGTCAGAAACTTTGTCGTTGTCAATGATACGCCCGACGTCTCCCCCTACAGGCCCCGCCTGTAAAAAGGGCAGCATCTCCGGTAATAATTCCAGAAGCCCCATGACAGTCCGCTCCATGTCTGCCGTAATGTATTTGCTGTCTGTCCGGGGATAGGTGACAAGCTTCGCTTCATATAATGCCTGCAGTTCCCGCAGTGTCTCCTGGGCCGTATAGCCGAAGATGCGGTTTGCCTCCCTCTGGAGCGTGGTAAGGTCATAAAGCTTCGGTGGCTTGCTTTTCTTCCTATTTTTTTCTATGGCAGAAACCACCGCGGGTTTTCCCTGGCATTGCTCTACTATGGAAATGCCGTCCGTTTCCTCTTTGATATTTTCTGATACCGCACAAATCCCATTCCCATGAACCGCCACTTTGTAATAGGCTTCTTTCGCAAATCCGTCGATGGCTTCCTGCCGTTCTACCAGCATGGCAAGGGTAGGTGTCTGGACGCGCCCCACGGTAAGGCGTTTATAGTATTTTGTGGTAAAAGCCCTGGTTGCGTTCATGCCGATGAGCCAGTCCGCTTTCGCCCTGCATACGGCGGCTTCACAGAGGTTTTCATAGGCGCTGCCATCCTTTAGATTGGCAAACCCTTCCCGGATGGCCCCTTCCTCCATGGAACTGGTCCACAGCCGCTTTACCGGGAGGGTACTGCCGGATAAGTCATACACCCGCTTGAAAATCAGCTCCCCTTCCCTGCCCGCGTCACAGGCATTGACCACATGGGTCATGTCTCTTCTGTTTAGTAGCTTGGTAAGGACGGAGAGCTGCCCTTTTTTATCCTTTGCCACCAAAAGCTCCCAATTTTTTGGAATAATGGGAAGATCGTCAAAATCCCACTTCCCGTACCGTTCGTCATAGGTTTCCGGCGGTGCGTACTCTGCCAAGTGCCCGAAACACCAGCTCACAAGGCAGTCTTCTCCCGCGAAATGCCCGTCCTCTTTCTTTTCCGCTTTCAATACTTTGGCAAGCGCTTTCGCGACGCTTGGCTTTTCACCGATCACAAGATACATACATCCTCCCTCCTGCGCATAAGAAAACCCGAAAGGTTCTGCTTATGCGCGCAAAAAAAGAGCAGTCATTTCTGATTGCCCCTACGTTGGTAAACATGAAATTTCCTGCATATGTTCTGCAGAATTATAATCTCTTTTTCTCAAGACTTTTTAAGAAAGTCTTCTTTAACTCCTGCGGCTTATAGAAAAACTGTTCTTCCGACCGGCTTAATCTTTTTTCATCCCTTTTGATCCTTAACAGCTCCATGGTGCAGATAAAATCCGCCGCCTGCAGCAGCCTGTATTTCTGCGGCTGTGCCTTCCTGAACTCGACATTTGAAAACTGTATGGAAAAGACGGCATTTAAAATGGCACTGAGTTCGCTCTGTCCGTTATCATAATATACGATGATCCTGTCAAACCCGGCAAAATAATCCCGGTATGCCCCCATTGCTGTATGGATCGCCTTGGCCAGTCTGCCCGACAGGGTAACTTTATCCGCAGCCTCTTTTCTGTCAATAACAACCGTCAGATAGGAAACCGGGCACGCATTCACAAAGTTAAGCATCTTATACAGCAGCTTTCTTCTTTCGTCGATGGAATATACAGAAAAAACTTCCTCCCTGCGTATCACAGGCCCGGTATGTATATACTCCACCTGAAATCCGGCATCCCTTACGCCCACTTCTAATTTTTTTATTTCCTGGTCTATGCTGTTATTCTGGTCGTGGAAAACAAACGTAACCAGATAATAGGCAGGGCGCTCCTTTATCTCCCCGAAATCCCCTGACTCATCAATAAAAACACTCAGTTTTCTCATCAGATTCCCTCTGTCTGTAATCCCGCAGGGATAATTCCCGCCCCTGCGCATAGACAACGGCTGCCACGCTTTACAGGCCGTCCTTATGCTAATTAGAAATGGCGGGAAATTCTTCCCGCCTGCGGTGGTCCAAAGAGCTTCTGCCCAGACCAAAACTTTGTAATGCATTACAGCCTTTATTCTATTCACATCATACCAGATTTATGCGTATCCTGCAAGTTTTAAAATCCGGGTGTTTCCCAGCGCCTATTCTTCGTTACTATTCGCAACCCAGGAGCCGCTCATAGTAACATTCGGGGCGATATTCCAAGTTTTGCTCCGCAAAGATCGCCCCTCACACCTGAATCATTTTCTCACGGAATGCGCAGTAAATGCGCATTCCTGACCCGTGAAAAGTAACTATTCTTCCTCTTCCTGCTCATTTTCCCTTTCATCGTCAGGGTAGGTGTCCTCATCAAACTCTAAATCCTCACTCTCCGCTTCCTCCTCTTCACGTCTTGGTTTTACGATTTTAAAATAATAATAACCACCGCCCACAGCGCCCGCGCCAAGGATGAGCATCGTAAGGACCGCGCCCATACCCGTGCCGGTCTTTTCCGGTTCTGCCGTTGGTTCCTCCTCTACAGGCTCCGTCTTTGGCAGCTCCATGACCACCGCAGGCTTTTCCTCCTCCGGTTCCGGCTCTTTTTCAATAAACTCTGCCAGATCATTCTCATCGACCAAAGAAAGCATGTAAACATTCTCCGCATTCCGGGAACGGTCTATGACCATGAAAAAGGTATTCCCGTTCTTTGTCTGGACGGTGAGGAACTGTTTTGTTTCATCGTCCGTGATATCATCCAAAAGATCTCCGTTTCCCGAAACGGAAAAAGGCGTGCTTTCTATCTCTTCCGGTGTTTCCTCCATAATAGCCGGCTCCGCCGCCGTTTCGTCCACATAGGCGTATGCCGTCACCTTGCCGGATGAAAAAAGCATTACCGCCATGGCAAGCATTACTGCTGATTTCCTAATCTTTTCCTTCATCTTCCCTGTCCTCCTTTTCTGCCGGTACTTCCCCCGGCACGCTGTTATTTTCTGTCTCTTCCGGTTCCTTTTCCGGGCTCCCGTAATCCGCCGTCTCCCCCAGTCCATTTCTCGGTGCCATGTAATTCTCCATCCCTTCCGCCACACTCCCTGTCTGCCCTGTGTCCATGCCGTGCTGCTCCTGCCATACGGATACTGCGCCGCTTTGCAAATCTTCCAAAAAAGTAAGCATCTCCCTGCTTCCCAATTTCATGGCACGGACGCTCTTTATAATCTCTGCATCCTCAAGCTGGTTTTTCCTGATGTTCAGTTCTTCCAGATACTCCTGCCATGCGGCAATCTTCGCTTCCACCTTTGCGATCTCATCTAAGACCCTGTTTAACTTTTTGTTCACTTTCCACCTCATTCCCCATCAAAACCATTGATAAAACCGCCTTTCTTCCTATATAATAGTAGTGTTCTTACGGATATCATGGTTGTCCTTTCATAAAAAGGCTTACATTTACAAGCCCTTTAGTTGATCCGCCCGAAAGATAAAAAATGCCCTTTCCAGTATGGGGTGTTGATATTGGCGTATTTGACCGGGCTGCCCGCATTTATCATCATGCCGTTGCCGACATAAATCCCCACATGGCTTGCCCCGGATGTGTGGTATGTCCCTTGGAAAAAGATAAGGTCCCCCGGCTTTGCCGCCGAAGGGGATACGGCGGTGCATTTTCCCCGGAGCCCCTCTGCCGTCTGCCTGCCCACATCCCAGCCGTTCCCGCAGTGGTTTGCCACCCAGCACACGAAGCCGGAACAGTCAAACCCCGTCTGCGGCGAATCGCCGCCCCACACATACGGGTATCCTAAGTATTTCTCCGCCTCCTGTATCATGCGGGCAAACTGCACATCCGAAAGGGCTTCCGCGGGAATCTCATGACCAGAGCCGGAGGAATTGTCAATGGGAAGAGAACCCACGTCAAACAGGTAGCTCCGGTTCCCGTAGGTCAGGTTGTAAGCATCGTAAAGGGCGGCCTGCTCCTGTGTCATATGGTTCCTTGCCACCGTGTCAAATCCCCTGTTAGTAAGGCAGACATACAGGATGTGCCACTCATACTCCACTTCTACCTCTACTTCCGTCTCTTCTCCTGTCTCCGGGTCGATCACGTTCTTTGGCTCCATCCTTGTCCGTATCTCTATATCCTCTTCCACCGTAAGGACATACTGCTCCGAAAAGAATACCGGGAGCATGGCCATCTCTTCTACCAATTCATAAGTAAATTCCTCATACAGCACGGTAAGGAAGGAAATAAGCTGGTACGGGTTATGGATGATCTCGTCCACCTGGTAACGGTACTCGTCGTAACCCGGATAGGTAGTCTCTATGTTTGCGATCCGTTCTTCCATTCCCTCTTCCAGTGCCTTATAAGCATCCTCCGCCGCATAGATATCTTCATCCCTGCTGGGATAAGTCGTCCCGATAAATGTAGACGCCGTTCCCTGCACCATGGCGCTGCAGCTTGAAAAACACGCCCCAAAGAAGAGGAAAAGCAGGATCACGGCTGCCGCCGCTGTCAGGATGCCCTTCCTGTCCCTGAGGGCTTTCTCTATAACACTCCTGGCTTTCTCAAAAAACGTGCCTGTCTCCTTTTCCTGCCTCCCTGCGGTCACGGCCTTTTGCATTTTCTCTGCATAGGCTTTTTTATTCCTTTTCTTCTGGTAAAATTTCTTTTTCTCCTTTTTCCTGTCAGTTTCCAAGATTTCCCCTCCCGTCTGTGGTTCCCTTTTCTGCATCCTGACGCTTGTCGGACGAAGGGCATAACGGAATGCCCGGTTCCCCGTTTCCTTTGCATCGCGCAGGATTCCTGTCTCCATATCCTCCTCTGGCTCATCCTCCCTGTCTCTGGCAAGGGCGGATGCCGCAAGCCCCGCTGTCTGAATCAGCGCCCTTTTTGCATGCTTGCTTCCTTTCCCATGCGTTACCCCGTCCTCTTTTCCGAATAAAAGGCGGCCTGCTTTCTGCTCCTCCCCCTTATGCCGCCTCCAATAGCGTTCCGATTTTTCTGCATTTTCCCCGGCTTTCTGAAGCGCCTCCCCTGCCGCAAGGCGGTTTTTTGTATAGCGCTTCTCCTCCAGACGGACAGATGCCGCTTTCTGCTCCTGCGCTTTTTTCTGCTCTTTCATTTTCCGGGCATAGGTATATACCTGTTTTTTCCTGCGGTTGTGGGAAGCATCCTGCCTGCTGCTTTCCCCGGTGGGGAGGCTTTTGTCCATTCCTACAGGATGCTCCCCCGCATTCCTCTGGCCGATAAAATACGCTCCGGTATCCCTCTGGCCGGAAGAATGTTCTCCGGTATCCCTCGGTCCAGAAAGAGGTTCCTCGGTATCCCTTTTAGCGGAAAGCCTCTCTTTCCTGCCGTACATTTGGGCAAACATCTTTCTTTTTTCTGCCGGCATAGATGGTGGCGTAATCTGTTCCGTATCTGGTGCCATATATGATGCCGTATCTGATGCCATACCCGGTGCCGTATCTAATGCACCATCGGCCATACCATCCTGTCCTGTATCAGCCGAAAACCTCCGGTTTTTATCCTCAAAGTTTCCCGGTTTTGTATCTGGAAATTCTACCCTCCTGCCGGAAACTTCCTGCACCCTGTTTCTTCTCTGGTTCCGGTAACGTGCCGCAGACGGCTCCGGGATATATCTTTTCTTCCTGCCGGAAGTCCTATGGGAAAATGCCCTCTCCTGCCTTACGTCTGCTTCCCTTGTTTCCGGATCTGGCATCAAAGCGGGAACTTGGTCTTGTACTGTTCCCTGAGCCATCTCCGTTTCTGTCTCCCCCGTTTCTTCCTTATATAAAGGAAAATCCGTCTCTTCGGGAATTGTCTGGTAAAGGCCGGGCTGCACCCTGTCTGCTGTGCCGCCCTCCGGCTTTTTGAAATCCGGGGAATAGCCGCCCCTGCGCTTTTCTTCTGCTTTTTTCCTGTCTGCCCTATGGCCGCGCCTGTCTTGGAGATTCATGGAATCATCGGCGGTTTTTGAGAGCGTCAGATGGTCCGTCTCCCGCTTACTCACCCTGACTGCCTCCCCGCTCCTTAGATTTTTTTGTGAAAGACCGTCCCTCCCCATCTTTTGTACGTTCTTGTCCCTTGCCCGGTATCGTTGTCCGCGCATGTTTTCCTCCTCCCATCCATACAATCCCGCCCGTTTTCTTTATCAGTTCCCTTTACGGCCCCGGAACCACTCCTCCATAAACACGCTGCGCTTCGGGAACGGCGGCAGGAAAAAGCCTGTAATACTGTTGTTCAGGCATCTGCGCCCGGCTTCCACATAAAAAAGGACTTCCTTATAATAAGAGCTGTCCGCCTCCCTGTAATCCGGGTTTCCTTTTTCTTCCTTTTCCATAAGGAAAAGTTCATGGAGTGCAAGCCGCTCCACAGCGCATAAAAAGATGTGGACCTCCAGATAACTGTAAAGCTCTATAATGTGTGCTTTTCCATTGGCAGCGCCGGTACTGTGCTTTAGCAGCGTAAGGAAATCTTCCTGCTTTTCCCCGGTTGTAAAAATTCCTGCAACAAATTTTTCCAATCCGCCCCGCACGTAATCCACGCGGTATAAAACCTCACTCCCTGCCGCCGTCCGCTCTTTTAAAATGCCGTCTGCCATGGAAAGGGGGAGGGGTTCTATAAATACTGCACCCCCTCCCTCCTTCACCACAAAAGAAACAAACGGGATTCCTTTCTCCATCTCTTCTTTGGGAATATCAATCCCCACAAATGCCATAAGCGCTTCCTCTATGGGCATTACGGCCTCTTTCTTGTCTATGTATTTTCTGCCAATAATCTTCCACCCCCTCCTGCAGCCGCAAACACACCTTTCCAAACAGTGCTCTATCGCCCGCAATTTTGCACGTTCCGGTATAAAACTTTTTTTCAAAGTCGCGCCATTCATATGGAACTTATTTATAAAAATCTCATTTTTTCTTCTTATCCTCCATTTCCGAGGGTTTGGTTGTCATCAAAGCATACAGCCGCAGCGACTTATCAAATTTATCCTTAAAAGGGATGATCGTGCTGCCATAAAAAATAAGCCCCTCCCCCTCCCCGCTGTTGGTCACATAGGAAAGCTGGTGGGGCGAGATATTAAGCTGTTTTGCTAATATCTGCCGGTCCCCCGCCGCCTGGTTGAGCATATAGATAAAGTCGGAATTTTCAAAGATATTCTCAATCTCCCTGCTTGCCAGTAAATCTTTTATATTCTGCGTGATGCCCGTCGGGATACCGCCCCATTTACGGAAACGC